>NZ_KV880638.1:1500000-1601296 GCF_001907695.1 Thalassospira sp. TSL5-1 | reverse complement strand
CAAGAAGTTAGCGCAAAAAGGGAAAACACACGAGAATAGCGGCAAAAATCACCGCAAATGGCAAACGCCCTCCCCACCCGCCAAGATTAAACCAGCCAGCTTTTGATCTGGGTAAAAGACGGTCACGTCAGAATTCTATACGGTGCCACTATAGATAAGACATATAAGTCACCATTTTCAGCAGTGCAGACCTGTTATTAACGAGAGGTAACCCCCATAGAGTTTAAGGGGCGGCCAAGGAAGATAGGCGAGTATCGCCAAAAGAGCTTGAAAGACGACAGGCATTTCGACGGTTTGTTAGGCTGAACTGCGCGATATGGCACATCCGCACCCTAAGTGACAAACAACGGAGGGCAAGAAAGGTGTTTGAGTGAAACGGATATAAACGGCGTGAAAATCAGATGATTAAGACATCGCCTTTTTCCTGCCACGGTCGCAGGGCAAATCGCGCCCGCCACGAAGGACTCTTTTCGCGGGGTTTTCAACACTTCTTAAACCATCCTGCTGGCACACTGACTTAGGCAACCAGGCATGGCCTTTTGGGAATTTGGGTTTCAAAAGTGCTAGCCATTTTGTATAAGATTTCCGCCGATGTTGCCAAAAAGAGCAACTCGCTGGGTACACTGCATTTTTTAAGGACAGGGGAGATCTGCGGCAATGGCCGGAAGACAATTTATATCGTTTGCTGCACTTGCGGCCATTCTTGGCGGAACAACCGGCTATATTCTTTCCAATTCAAACCCTGGCCATGACAGCCCGCTTTCTGCCTATGCCGCAGAAACAGCAAGCATGCCCAAACCAGCCATGTCGCCGAAACAAAAAGTTTCGGAGATTTCCGAAGTCTCTGACGAAATCGCATCGGTACCGGAAACGATACCGGAGCTTGAAGGTTCCGAAAAAAGTTCAGAAATTTCATCGCGGCAAAATACCGTCGTTCTGGAGAAGGGTTCCAACCTGATGGCCGTTCTGACCAGTGCCGGTCTTGACCGTTCGGTGGCTTATAATGCCATTGAAGCGCTGCGCGATGTATATAATCCGCGCAAATTACGGGCCGGTCAGGAATTTGACCTGGTTTATGCCAGCGAAACCAGCGGCGATACCGGCGACCTCCTCGATACTCTGCGCTTTCAGCCCGATGCCGAAACCATTGTGTCCGTCTCTCGGACCGATGAGGGCTTTAGCGCCTCGACCGACAAGGTTGAACTTTCCAGCAGCCCGAACGTTGCCAGCGGCACCATTGATCAAAGCCTGTTTATGGCAGCCGAAAAGAACGGCATGCCGATTTCGGTGCTGATGGAAATGATCAAGCTTTATAGTTATGACGTTGACTTTCAGCGCGACATCCAGCCTGGCGACAGTTTTGAAGTCATGTATGACGACATGAAAAACGCCAAAGGCGATTTGGTGCGGCATGGCGACATTACCTATGCCAGCATGACCATCCGGGGGCAGAAATACCGCCTGTATTCCTATACCGACAGTGACGGCAACCAGGATTTCTATAATGAAAAAGGCGAATCTTTCCGCCGTGCCCTAATGCGTACCCCGATCAATGGTGCGCGCCTGTCATCGGGCTTTGGCATGCGCAAGCATCCGGTTCTGGGATATAGCCGCATGCATAAAGGTGTTGATTTCGCCGCCCCGACCGGAACCCCGATTCTGGCCGCCGGGAATGGCACCATCGAACGCATTGGTAAAGTCGGTGGCTATGGCAACTATATCCGCCTGCGCCATAACAGCACCTATGAAACCGCTTATGGACATATGTCGCGTTTCGCCAAGGGACTGCACACCGGGTCGCGTGTCAAGCAAGGCGATGTGATCGGCTATGTCGGCATGTCCGGAACGGCAACAGGCCCGCATCTGCACTTTGAAATCCTCAAGGCAGAGCATCAGGTTAACCCGATCAATGTAAAAATGCCAAGCGGCCGTACCCTGGCAGGCAAAGAACTTGATCGTTTTCATGCCACGTCCGAACAGTTGCAAAAGCAATATGCGCAACTTGCCATCGAAGGCGCAAAGGTTGCCAGCGCCGACTAAGCCCTGTTTCGCGATATCACACTCCCCCACCCTGCCAGTCCAACTGGCAGGGTTTCTTTTTGGCTGTTTGTTGGAACTTGATCCGAAGGTTTGAAAATCGCAACGTAGAGCAAGGAGACATGGCAAGCGCCCCCCACTTATAAAATTTCGGCGCTATCGCCCACACTACGGGCTTGCATCGGCCCCAAAAAAACGGCCTGGCAATGACCGGGCCGTTTTTACGAAGGGGGATGCGTCAGCCGAAGCGGGCCAACTGATCAAAACGGTAAGACCTTATGCCGCATCGCGTTCAAACTGCAACTTTGCCAGACGGGCATAAAGAGGACTGGTTTCAAGCAATTCGTGATGCGAACCAATGGCAACCAGTTGACCATCCTCGACCACGGCAATCCGGTCCGCATGCAGGACGGTTGACAGCCGGTGCGCAATCACAAGGGTCGTGCGCGACTTCATGATGGTTTCCAGCGCCTTTTGCACCACCTGTTCGCTTTCGGCATCCAGCGCACTGGTGGCTTCGTCAAGCAGCAGGATGGACGGGTTGCGCAAAATTGCCCGGGCTATGGCAATGCGTTGACGCTGACCGCCGGAAAGGCGCACGCCCTTTTCACCCAGGAAGGTATCAAAGCCATCAGGCAGGCGATCAAGGAATTCGCTGGCATGGGCTGCTTCGGCGGCAGCACGGACATCCTCGTCACTGGCATCTGGGCGGCCATAACGGATGTTATCCCAGGCATTGGCGGCAAAAATCACCGGGTCCTGGGCGACAAGGCCCAAACGTTCGCGCACGGCAATCGGGTCCGCCTTGCGAATATCGACACCATCCACCGAAATCGTACCCGATGCCGGATCGTAGAACCGCAACAACAACTGAAAGACCGTGGTTTTCCCCGCCCCCGAGGGACCAACCAGCGCCACCGTTTCGCCCGCCTTAACATCGAGCGAAAAACCGGTAAGGGCGGAACGGTCCGGCCGGGCCGGATAGTGAAATGTGACATTTTCAAATGTCACATTGCCCTGATGGGCAGCCGGCATAGCCAAAGCATTGACCGGAGCGGCAATGGTCGGGCGGGTTTCAAGCAGAGCCACCAGGCGTTCAGCCGCACCAGCCGCACGCTGCAGATCGCCAATAACCTCGCTAATGGCGCCAACAGACCCCGCCACGACAACGGCATAAAAGACAAAGGCTGACAATTCGCCTGCCGAGATCGCGCCGCTTAGAACATCGTGGCCGCCGATCCAGAGGATGACACCAACGGCACCAAAAACCATGATAATGACGATGGCCGTCAGCAGCGCCCGGGCCGAAATGCGCGAAACCGAGGTTTTGAATGCCCCTTCAACATGGGTGGCAAATCGGCCAGTCTCGATTTCTTCATGCGTGTAGGCCTGCACCGTGCGCAGCGCATTGATCGATTCTTCGGAAAAGGCACTGACATCGGCAATGCGATCCTGGGAGTCGCGCGAGAGGCGACGGACCTTGCGACCGTAAAATATGATCGGCACCACCACAAGCGGCACCACCAGCAGAACAAGCGCCGTCAGTTTGGGGCTGGTGATGGCCAGCATGGCCAGGCCACCAACAAACATCAGGATATTGCGCAGCGCAATCGATACGCTTGATCCGATCACCACCTGCAACAGAGAAGTGTCGGTTGTCAGGCGTGACAACACCTCGCCGGTGCGGGTGACTTCAAAAAAGCCAGGATCAAGACGGATAATGTGGGCATAAACAGCGCGACGAATATCTGCCACGACACGCTCGCCAATCCAGGACACCAGATAAAAGCGCGAATAGCTGGCAAGCGCCATCAGGATAGTAAACCCGAACAGCACAAACAGCGCCTGGTCAAGCAGACCGCCATCACCATCAGCAAAGCCCCTATCTACCAGGAAACGCAAACCATTCCCCAGAGCAAGCACGGTGCCCGATGCCACAACAAGGGCAAGGGCCGCACCGGCGATCTGTAATTTATAGGGTTTGATAAAAGGCAGGATAGCCCGCAAAGAAGAGAGATCGCGGCTCCGATCTCGATCTTCGAGGCGGGGAGACTTTCGCGGAGAGGTCGCCACGGCAATATTCCAGTTCTATAATATCGACAGGAAAACGCCAGACCAAGGATTTAGTCCAGCGCGATCTTGTGACCGGTCTTAACAGCAAGATCGGTAGCAAGTTGTTCGTGCAAGGTCGTGGCCCCCCGGGTGGAGCGCCAGCTTTCGGTATCCTCGTCATAATCGTAATGGCTCGCACCACTGACGGGTGACGACATCCAGATCTGACGGTTAAGGGCATGCTTATTGATAATGAACTGTTCGCCCGAATCGAGTTCGATGGTCAGAATACCGGCTTCGAGGTCAACGTCAATCTTGTCGCCGACGGCATCGTCAATCACATCAGAGATATTTTCAATGGTCTCGTCCGCAAGGCGATGAAAAAGGGTTTCTTCAAGGGCCACAATCAAACTCCGTCTGTCAGGCGGGCGGGCTTTGGGCCCTGCCCGTGATCGTTTCGGTCTGCTGGCGCACCATACTATATAAGGGCAGTCACGCAAGTAACCTTCATCAAACTGGGGCGGGAAAATATTCGTTTTGCCATATCTGAGATATTTCCGGTCACAGGGGTTGCGTAAGCTGATTTTTTCCCTTATACACCGCGCTTCAAATTCCGGAGTGATAGGCGATGAAACAAGACATCCATCCCGATTACCATGAAATCACCGTTCAGATGACGGACGGCAGCACCTACACCACTAAGTCGACCTGGGGTAAACCGGGCGACGTCATGAAGCTTGACATCGATCCGAAGAGCCATCCGGCTTGGACTGGTGTTCATCGTCTTCTTGACAGCGGTGGGCAGCTTGCCAAGTTCAAAAAGCGTTTCGCTGGTTTCAATATCGGTAACAACTAAGAACACAAATCGCAATTCTGCGATTTTTGGGATTATCGCCCGCCGCATCAAGACGATGCAGCGGGCGTTTTTCTTTGTCTATGCCCCTTTATATATGACTGTGCATCCCTCATATGCCTTAATCAGGCTATGGTATGAGCGACGGTTTCTTGCCATAATCACACCGGGGACAGAATGATCAAAGCGGCCGACATGATTTACATGCGGTTTTCGCGGGGGCGCGAAGGATGAACCAGGTGATCACGCGCAAGCAGATCAGCTATGAAATCTACATCAAGGACCGGTCGGGAAAATGGGTGATCCACGCCCATTATAGCGGTGCGCAAAAGCAAACCGCCGAGGAAGAAACCCATCAGCTTGAGCGCGAATCCCATGTCATGGCCGTCAAGCTGATTCGCGAAGTTTACAATAGCGAAACCAATAGCGCTGACGAATATGTCGTCTATCAAACGCGGGATACGGAAAGCCGGGAAAAAATGGCTGCCGCCCGCACAGCCAATGCCATTGAGCATGTTGCCGAGGCCGAGGCTCCTGCTAGCGGCACGCCCCCTGCCCCCAAACAGAAAACCGAAAAAAAGCACAAAAAGAAAGATGTCGGCATTGTCGGCCTGATCCTTAAATTGATGCTGGCCTTTTGCGGTGCCATTGCCATTGGCCTGGCCGTGATGATTGGAACGGCACGATTGCTGGAATATCTGCCTGGTATGGGCGTTCATGTGAGCCAAGGGGTGTTTGAAAAGGCGAACTTTTTTGCCTTCATCCTGGGATTTATCGTATCCGTCACCCCGATGATGATGGCCTTGACGCGCAATTTCCGCACCAAAGACAAAAAAAGCAGCAAGAACGACAACAGCACCGACACGCCCCAACGCCCCATCCCGACGGGGCCCAGTGAAGAGCAAATGCGCCAGGCCCGCGCGGCAGCCTTGCGCCGCAGCCTGGAAGAAAACCGCTCGCTTCTGGACGAAACACCAGATGATGCGACGCCTTCGCGCTCCGAAGATAATTACAAAAACGACGACGATGCCAACCTTCCCCCAGAACCGGTGGCGCAAACCCCGGCCTTACAGGCAACACGTCAAACCATGCGGGATTTCATGGCCGGGTCGGTTGTTGCGATTGGCAAAACGCTACCGAAACTGGATGCCTATCACAAATTTGGCGTCAATCTGTATGTTGCGGGTGCGTGTGATGCCTGTGCGGAACGCAATGAATTGCCGCGTGAGCAGGGCCGTAACATCCTGAAAGACTGCGTTGCTGCCCTTGGAGCCAAGGGCAAAATGTCCGACACCTTTTGCGCCAGCCTGGAGCAGTATCTGCTGGAACCCAAATATAACGACATGTATGGCGCGGGTCGTGACTCGATGCTTGATTACATCAAGGACGAAAAAAGCCTTGCGCGGTCTGTTGCGCGTGCCCTGGATTCCTGGTCGGAAAAACCATCATCCGAGCCAACCAAAGGCGGCAAGAAAATTCATGCCCTGATGTTTACCGATATTGTCAATTCTACCCAGTTAACCCAGGAACTGGGCGATGTCGGCGCCCAGGAGATCATTCATGTTCATAACAACATCGTGCGCTCCGCTTTGCTGAACAATTACGGCAAAGAGGTCAAACATATGGGGGATGGGATCATGGCCGTATTTCCATCCTCCAATACTGCCGTTGAAGGGGCGCTGGAAATTCAGCGGCAAATGGCAAACCACAATGCCCGTGGTGATGGGGAATTTCATGTGCGCATCGGCATTAATGCGGGCGAGGCCATTACCGAGGAAAACGATCTGTTTGGCACGGTTGTGCAACTCGCCGCACGGGTATGCGCCGCAGCAAGTGGTGATGAAATCCTGGTATCACCGGCGGTAAAGGAAACCTATGCCGGAAAAAGGGCGCGTTTCAAATCGCTGGGAACCCGGGAACTGAAAGGATTTAGCGCACCGATCGAGATTTTTGCAGCCTTGAGCCGAAAGTAGACAGCCTTGAGCCGAAAGTAGGCAGCCTTGAGCCGAAGACGAGCCGCCCCTGAAAAACCAATTTCAGAAAACCCGACTTTCAAAAAACCAGGACAAAGAATGCGCTGCCTGATCACTCCTCGGAGCGGTGACGTGCCGCTACCTGAAGCTCCATACGGGCGGTGCGCATATACAGGGAATGAGCCCGTTCCATCAGGTTTAAAAGAGCCGGCGTGACTGATGAACACCGATCCCGCTCGTCCTGAATACAGATCTTGATGTCCACCATCAGATCGTCGTCATCCACAGCCTCTTCCCAGCCAATTTCCCCTGCCTCCACCGCGCGCACGGATAACAGCCACGCCATTGCACGAATCAGCCGCGTAGTCATCCGCATTTCCTCGCGAAACTGTGCAATGGCGGAATCACTGAGAATATCGAATTTTTCGCGACGGCGATGGGCAGACAAATAATCCCGCGCCTCGACCAGAAGGGTCAGGGCTTCGTCATAGGTGCGGGAAAAAGGAACAATGACAAAGTTACTGTCATAGTTGCTTTTGCCATAAAAGGGCGGATCATATGTCATTCAAAACATATTGGACTATCCAGATAATAGTTCAAGCATGTCTGATGTCAAAAAAGCGAAGAGGCCGCCCCGATGGGACGACCTCTGCCTCTACCTGCTAAACTTGCCGGACTGTTTTATTTTTTGCGAATCTATACGCTGGTCTATTGTGCGGTCAAGCGGATAAGTGACGGAAATGTGACCGTGCGTATTAGTGCGTATGGCCCCAAAAAGAAAAGAGCCGCCCTTTTACGGGCGGCCCAGTTTAACAGGGAGGCATCGAAACATCACGTTCGACAAGGGGTCAACACTGAACCCTTGATCTTACATATAGGGTGGCAGCATTAACATTCAATGAACCCAGGGTTTATTTTGTCAAATTTATGACAACCCCATGAATTGCCAGCTAAATCATCAGGTCCGAAACAGGGCCTCTGCCCCTTTTCGCACACCGTCACGCGCCACAAGCGTCTGTTCGACACGGTCAATTTCGCTTTGCAGGGCGGTTTTATAAGCCAAAAGGTTTTCAATCGACATATCATCCAGATTGCGGGGAATCCCGACAGACATACCGGCTGCGGCACTTGCCAAAATCTCTTTCTGATCCATTTTCGCCCTCCAGTGTTGTTTTGCCAAAAAGGACACTGCATCCAAGGCCATTGTTAGCATGAGGTTGCCGCCTTGGGGCACGGCCTGACAACCATATGGTAATAAAAGCCTTTCACGTTACGATCTGCAGACTAGATAATGACCGAACATCACTTTCGCCATAAAGGATACGCCATGAATGTGGAAAAAATTCCCGAAAGCATGAAAATCATCGCCATTGAAAATAGCGGGGAAAACGGCAGATTGACGCTGGAAACAGCCCCCTGCCCCACACCGGGAAAAGGCGAAGTTCTGGTCAAGGTCGCCGCTGCGGGTGTTAACCGGCCTGATTTAATGCAGGTTGCGGGTATGTATCCGCCCCCGCCTGGCGCGTCTGACATTCCAGGCCTGGAACTGGCCGGCCATATTGTTGCCTGTGGAGAGGATTGCGACGGCCTGGAACCTGGCATGGCCGTGTGCGCGCTGGTGGCCGGCGGGGCCTATGCCGAATATGCCCTTGTCCCTGCCCCGCAATGCCTGCCGGTTCCCAAAGGCTTGTCCCTGATAGAAGCCGCCTGCCTGCCGGAAACGTTTTTCACCGTCTGGCACAACGTGTTTGACAAGGCCGCCCTTCAGGAAGGCGAGGTGTTTTTGATACATGGGGGCACATCGGGCATTGGCACCACTGCCATCCAGATGGCAAAGGCCCTGGGGGCCACGGTGATTGCCACCGCCGGAAGTGCCGACAAATGCCAGGCCTGCCTTGATCTGGGGGCTGATTACGCGATCAATTACCGCGAACAGGATTTTGTCGAAGCGGTCAAGGACATGACCAACGGCAAAGGTGCCAATGTTATCCTTGATATGGTGGCGGGTGATTATATCGGACGCAATTTCAAATGCGCCGCCCAGGACGGACGCATTGCCGTGATCGCCTTTTTGGGCGGGCCAAAGGCCAATACCAACTTCCTGCCGCTTTTGACCAAACGTTTGACCCTGACCGGATCCACCCTGCGCGCCCAGCCGGTTGCAGCAAAGGGCGCCATCGCACAGCGCCTGCACAAAACCATCTGGCCGCTGATCGAGGAGGGTAAGATCAAACCGGTGATTTACCGCGAAGTTGCGTTTGATGCGGCACAAAGCGCACACGACATCCTCAAACAGGGCGACCATATTGGCAAAGTTGTCCTGAAAATGACCTGAACCGGCACCAAATCCGTTTAACAGGGCATTTAATGGCAAAAAATCTGGCGGGTAAAAATATTATTGCCCGTCAGATGCAACAGAATGTTGCTTTTAGCGGCGCATTGACCGAAAAGAACGCTGTGATGCGTTAGGGAGTCGCGCACGGCGAACCTATGGTTAACCTGCTGCGTTGCCGAATCATCAAAAGAGATTATATTCTGGGGCAGATCTTGCCGCGTTTTTGGGCTTTTACCCATCGCCGGTCTCCAGAAGTTAAATGATAACAGGAGGAATTATGGCTCAGCCCCTCATGCCGAAAGCAACTGCTGTATGGCTTATCGACAATACCGGCTTGTCATTCCGGCAGATTGCCGCCTTCACCGGGTTGCATGAACTTGAAATCCAGGCAATTGCCGACGGCGATGTCAGCCAGGGAATCGTTGGTCGCGACCCGATCGCCAATGGCCAGTTGACCCAGGCGGAAATCAGCCGTTGTGAAGCCGATCCACGCCAGATCCTGAAACTGGCAAAGTCGGACCTGCCGCGTCCGCGTTCACAGTCAAAAGGCGCGCGTTACACCCCGGTGTCCAAACGCCAGGATCGTCCGAATGCCATTGCCTGGTTGCTCAAGCACCACCCGGAACTGGCCGATGCGCAGATTTGCAAACTGATTGGCACCACCAAAGACACGATTGGCAAGATCCGCGATCGTAGCCACTGGAATTCAGCCAATCTCGTCCCGCGTAATCCGGTGACGATGGGTCTTTGTACCGAGCTCGACCTTGAAAAACAGGTCGTGATTGCGCGCAACAAGAACCCGGAAAAGATCGTTCGCGATGTCGAGCCCGATCCGCTGCCCGAAGAATTGCAGATCCGTCCGGAGCCGGAATATCCCGGTTCGGAAAAGGAAAAGCACAAAGACGAAGACCGCAACAAATCGTCGGTCAATTACAAAGAAGCTGCCGAGAACCTGTTCCGCAGCTGATTTGTCTCCATCGCATGTTAAAAAGGTCGCTGAAAGGCGGCCTTTTTCTTTTGGCCCCTCAAATTGTTTTCATATGAATGCAGCCGAACCGTCATATTAGTGAAATGCGCCTGCGCTAGCATTCATTCGCACCTTAAAACAGGCCAATAGAAAAACAATTTTATGCAAAAACGACCAACCGAACGTCAGGCCAGCATTGTCGAAACAGTCCGCGCCGACGGTTTTCGTACCATCGAAGACCTTGCCGACCGCTTTCAGGTGACAGCCCAGACCATCCGCCGGGATGTTAACGCCTTATGCGAAGAAGGGTTGCTGCGCCGCCGTCATGGTGGTGTCGAACCCGCACTGGAGCATGAAAACATCGCCTATCGGGCGCGCAAGGTTTTGCATGTGAATGAAAAACGCAAAATCGCCGCCCAGGTTGCCCGGCATATTCCAGATGGCGCGTCGCTGTTTTTTTCCATTGGCACAACACCGGAACTGGTGGCAAGCGCACTTTTGCAGCATCGATCGCTAAGGATTTTTACCAATAACCTGAATGTGGCCTATGTCGCCGCCACCAATGACAGCTTTGACGTCACACTCATTGGCGGGCGACTGCGCAACCGGGACCGCGATGTTCTGGGGCCAGAGGTTGAGGCATTTTTCAACAGCTACAAGGTTGATTACGGTATTTTCGGTGTGGGCGGCATTGATCCGGATGGCAGCCTGCTTGATTTTGACGAACATGAAGTGCGGGCACGTTCGGCGATCCTTGCCAACTCACGCCAAAACTATCTGGTCGCCGATCACACCAAGTTCGGCCGTAACGCGGTGGTTCGTGGCGGCAATATTTCGCAGGTTACCGCCTTTTTCACCAACACTGCACCCCCCGATGCCATGAGCGCGATGATTCACAAATCCGGTGTCGAACTACATGTGCCGGAACCTGACGCCGAATTTCCAACATTTTACGTCCCGGAAGACCATTAGACTTCAAGTTACGTGTCATTTTGCACATGGTCCTTTTGGGCAGCGGCGATAATGCCGTCCCGCACCGCCCGCAAACCCAGGGTTAGGGTTTTGTCCCGCCGCATCACAATGGCAAGGTCGCGGCCCATTGCCGGTTCCAGTGGGCGGGCCCGCACTGGCAGGTTTGACCGCCCGTCGATCACGGCCATTGATGGCAAAATCGATGCCCCCAGCCCCGCCCCAACCAGTTCCTTGATTGCTTCGACGCTGCCCAGTTCCATCACCGGGCGAAAATGGCTCCCGGCACGACGTAACCAGCCATCAGCAAGCGTTCGGGTATTTGCCCCCTGTTCAAACAGGACAAGCGGCATTTGCACCATTTCAGGGGGCGAAACCGGGCCTGGCGCCAAATGGTCGGCCGCAAAAATTGCCACGAACGGGTCTTTCATCACCGGGGTGATTTCAAGCGCACGGCTCGCCAGGGGTAAGGTCACAAAGCCGATATCCAGCTCGTTATTTTCGATCAAACGCGCCATATCGACCGTATTGCCAGTTTTCACCGATATTTCCAAGTCCGGATAATCCTGCTGAATACCGGCCAAAACCGCCGGTAAAAAGTAAATACAGGCCGTTGCGCCACATCCAATCCGCACCTGCCCCTTAACACCTTTTCCAAACGGCGCAACGGCATCCAGGGCATTGCGAACTGCCTGATCAATCGGGCCAATTTGCGCACGCAATACCTGGCCTGCTGCCGTTGGCATGGCACGTTTACCAATCCGTTCAATCAGCCTTACGCCAAGGCGCGTTTCCAAAAGTTTAACCTGCTGGCTAACTGCGGGCTGGCTCAGGTTTCGGCGCTCTGCCGCGGCTGAAAAACTGCCCAAATCCACCACATCGGCAAAGGCCTGCAATTGGTCAAGGTTGAACCCACGCACTATAAAAACACCTTATCATTTGCATAAAAATTCAAATGAACACTGATAGTAAAAAACAATCTATGTTTTGCCAATCCCCGACAATACATCACAACAATCAAAGTCATATCCATGTCGGACACACACACCCAAACAGCCCCCACCGCCGCCATGCCAGCAAGTGAACTCACCGAAAACACCGACATTGAGACCGGAAAATTTCTGATCCGCGATGCAGCCCCGTCGGATATCCCCGCCATTCAGGGTATTTACCGACAGGCCGTCGAAGAGGGTACTGCATCCTTTGAGGAAATTGCCCCTGACATTGAAGAAATGGCCCGCCGTCAGAAGGCTTTGCAGGAAAAGAACTTTCCCTATCTTGTCGCAATAGAGCGCGAAACCGGCCAGCTATGCGGTTATGCCTATGCCGGGCCTTATCGCCCACGCGCGGCCTATCGCCATTCGATTGAGGATTCCATTTATATCCTGCCGGAATTTCACGGTCAGGGCATTGGCAGTATTTTGATGCAGCACCTCATTGCCCGATGCGAGAAGGGACCGTGGCGTCAAATGGTCGCGGTTATTGGCGACAGCCAGAACAAAGGATCGATTGCCCTGCACCGCAAATATGGGTTTGAACTGGTTGGCACATTACGCAATATCGGCTTCAAACTTGACCGCTGGCTTGACTGTGTCTTGATGCAACGCCCCCTGAAGTAAGCAACACGGCACAACAATCAACGCATGTTTTGCGCATGCGATATAGCCTTTTGAAAACAGAGACATGCCAATGCCCGACACCCAGGAAATGCTGCCATCCTGCCAATCTGCTGGCTGCATTATTTCAGATATCGACAGCCCGAATACGCGGCATGGCACAATCAAAATCCGCGATGCTGTAACATCTGATATTCCCGCCATTCACCGCATTTACCGCCAGGCGGTCGAGGAAGGCACCGCATCGTTTGAGGAAATCACCCCGAACGAAACCGAACTGGCCCACCGCCTGGCCGCACTGCTGGAAAAAGGCTATCCCTACCTGGCTGCCATTGATGGTGAAACCGGCCAGCTATGCGGTTATGCCTATGCCGGGCCCTATCGCCCGCGGTCGGCTTATCGCCATACGGTCGAGGATTCGATCTATGTTGCGCCAGAATATCATGGCAAAGGCATTGGCAGCCTTTTGCTGCATCACTTGATCATGCGATGCGAGGCCGGACCGTGGCGGCAAATGATTGCCGCTGTGGGTGACAGCGCCAATAAGGGCTCGCTTGCCCTGCATCGCAAACACGGCTTCGTCATCACAGGCACATTTTACAATGTGGGTTATAAATTTGGCCGATGGCTTGATTCCGTGCTGATGCAGCGCCCCCTGCATTCCGCTGCCCCCCTGATACCTGCAGCAACATTACCACTCGAAACCCCCAGCACAAAATGATCACCACCGGGCTGGTCATTCGTCTTGGCATCGGCCAGTTAATTGGATGGGGCACCAGCTATTATCTGATTGGCAATTTTGGCCCCGGGCTGGCTGTCTTAAACGGCTGGAATGATGCCATCATTTATGCGGGTTTTTCCTTTGCCCTGCTGGTGATGGGGGCCGTATCCCCGCTATGCGGCCGCTTGATTGACCGTCATGGGGGCCGACCGGTCATGGTGGCAGGTGCCGTGTTTCACGCAGCAGGTTGTCTCCTGCTTGCCCTGACCAGCTCGCTTTGGGGCTATTTCACCGCATGGTTCTTACTGGGTATCGCCATGCGCCTCACCCTTTATGATGCCGCCTTTGCCACCCTGGCCCGTCTTGGGGGTGTCCATGCCAGACGGGCGATGGGGCAAATCACCCTGTTTGGCGGGTTGGCCTCCACAATCTTTTGGCCGCTGGGGCATTATCTTGATGCCCGCTTTGGGCTGATGGGGGCATTGTTTTGTTATGCCGGCTTTGCCCTGCTGGCAATCCCGCTGAACCTGTCGATACCGGCAAAAGGCAAACCTGCCAGCATAATGCCAGATCACGAAAAGCCGTCAGAACCCGTGCTCGTCACGATGGCAAACCATAAAATGGCCGCCGACACGCCGCTTGATCCACGTCAGCAAATGATGTGCGGGTTGCTCTATGCCTTTATCATGTCGCTGATCAATATCATTAATGCCGCCATGTCCGCCCATATGATACCGCTATTGGCAGGGTTGGGGCTGGTTATGGCACAGGCAATCAATATCGCCAGTTTGCGTGGTTTTGGGCAATTGGCCTCCCGGCTGGCCGAAATCCTGTTTGGGCGCAATTTCAACCCGGTAACGATCACCCTGTTTGCCTCCGCCCTGTTGCTCGTCTCCTTTATCATTGGCTTTGCCGCCGGGTTTTCGATCCTGGCTGCCATCGTTTTTTGCATCAGCTTTGGTGCGGCAAACGGCATCCTGACAATTACGCGCGGCACCGTCCCGTTACTGATTTTTGATCCCGCACATTATGGCACGCAGGTGGGCCGCCTGCTGCTGCCGGGCTTCATCCTGTCAGCCCTCGCACCATCATTTTTTGCCTTCGCAATTAATGGCGTGGGGGCCAAGGCAACCCTGGCCATTTTATGCCTGCTGGCGCTGGCAACCCTGGTTGGCGCAATCGCGCTTTATGCCGTTTTACATAAAAAGCCGTCCGCCACCTGAAAAGGTCGCGGACGGTCAAGGACATTCGGGCCCAACAAGGTAGGTACATCGGCAGGACAGGCCCGAACGGAGTGTTGCCCTGGCTACCGTCACATTGCCAATATCACCAATGTCACGGCAGTGATGGGATCAAAACACTTAGTTCCCGGCCGCCTCACGGGCGTAGCCAATATCGCGGAGCGCCGTGGTGATTTCGGGCAAAATCGCCGGATCATCAATCGTTGCCGGGGTCTTATAGCTTTCACCATCGGCAATCGAACGCATGGTCCGGCGCAGAATTTTACCCGACCGGGTTTTGGGTAAACGATCCACCACCGTGGCCTGCTTAAAGGCGGCAACCGGGCCAATCTGGTCGCGCACCATGGCAATCACTTCGGCGACTACTTCCTCATCCGGGCGGTTCACCCCGGCCTTTAACACCAAAAAGCCCAACGGCACCTGCCCCTTAAGGTCATCATGCACACCAATCACCGCACATTCGGCAACATCCTGATGGCCTGACAAAACCTCTTCCATTGCCCCGGTGGACAGGCGATGCCCGGCAACATTGATAATGTCATCGGTGCGCGACATCACGTAAATATAGCCATCCTCGTCAATGAAACCGGCATCGCCCGTGGCGTAATATCCCGGATATTCCGCAAGATACGAGGAGACAAACCGTTCGTCATTCTGCCAAAGGGTTGGCAGGGTTCCCGGCGGCAAGGGAAGTTTTGCGACCAGTGCACCAATCTTGCCACGCGGTACTTCGTGGCACCCTTCATCCACCACGCGCACATCCCAGCCGCATACCGCAACGGTGGGGGAGCCATATTTAATCGGCATCAATTCAATGCCGCGCGGGTTGGCGCAAATCGACCAGCCGGTTTCGGTTTGCCACCAATGGTCAATCACCGGCACCTGCAAATGCCGCTCTGCCCATTGCAATGTGTCCGGGTCGGACCGTTCCCCTGCCAGATACAGGGCCTCAAAACACGACAGGTCGTAATTTTTCATCAATTCGGCATTGGGGTCGTCGCGCTTGATGGCACGAAAGGCCGTAGGGGCGGTAAACAGCGCCTTGACCCCGTGCTGCGAAATAACCCGCCAGAAGGCCCCGGCATCGGGCGTGCCCACCGGCTTGCCCTCATACATCACCGTGGTGCAACCGGCCAAAAGCGGGCCATAAACAATATAGGAATGGCCAACAACCCAGCCCACATCCGATGCCGCCCAAAAAACATCACCGGCAGAAACCCCATAAATGTTTCTCATCGACCAATGCAGCGCCACCATATGCCCGCCATTATCGCGCACAACGCCTTTGGGCTGGCCGGTCGTGCCGGATGTATAAAGCACATAAAGCGGGTCAGTAGCCGCAACCGATACACAGTCAGCCGGGCTGGCGGCCGCACATTCATCGGCCCAGTCAAAATCGCGGCCATCGTTCATTTCGGCGGTTGCCTGGGGCCGCTGCCAGACAAAAACCGTTTCCGGGTTGTGGGTGGCCTGCTCAATCGCGCGGTCCAGCAAGGGTTTATAGGCAATCACACGGCTGCCTTCGATGCCACAACTGGCCGACAGGATTAGTTTTGGTTTGGCATCATTAATGCGGGTTGCCAGCTCGTGGGCGGCAAAACCGCCAAACACGACCGAATGAATGGCCCCGATCCGCGCACAGGCCAGCATCGCCATTGCCGCCTGCGGGATCATCGGCATGTAAATAATCACAAGGTCGCCCTTGGCAACACCGCGTGCGCGCATCGCCCCGGCAAGTTTCGCCACTTCGTCGCGCAATTCGGTATAGGTGTAGTGGGCAACCGTATCGGTGACCGGGCTGTCGTAAATCAGGGCATTTTGCGCCCCGCGACCTTCTTCGATCTGGCGGTCCAGCGCGTTATAACAGGTATTGACCATACCACCCACAAACCAGCGCGGTACCGGCTTGGCGTCCAGATCAATCACCTTGTCCCATTTTTTATCCCAGGACAGGGCATTGGCGGCATCCGCCCAGAATGTCTCACGATCAGCAATGGATTGGGCGTAAATATCCTGGTAGCGACCCGGCATTGGCGTTTTTCCTCCCGCTTTGCGGTCATTTTGACCATTTTTGGTACCCGGATTTTGCCTCCCTTCACATCGGGGGCAATACCGGTTTCGCGATGGCCCGATAATTCCGCATCATAATACCGATTTATTGTCAGCACTTCCCTTAGACATTGGTCGATCCCGGAGGAACAACAGCGTCACGCGCAAAATGTGAGCATTAAGGAAGAAAAGAAGGGAATTGGGACCACGGCCAGTTGGGCAACCGGCTGATGAAAAGAAGTGTATCGCGTCGCCTATCTTTACCAAAGGACGAATTGTAACAGCCTTGATCAAAGCAGCGTGACAGGTTTTATGAAAGCGGCGTTATCCCTGTAACAGGCAGGCATAACAGACCAGAAGAACGGGCCGAAATAAGCAGCCCGAACATATTTGCCGCCTCACGGTGTGGGCACAAACCGGAGGCGGCGTAAAAGGGGTGTTCTTTACATCGGCAAAAGCTACGTGTGATGGTTCAAATCCACGGCACTTTTACCAAAAACAGCATCATCCTTTTTAATGAGTGATCCGACTGATTTCGTCTTTGATTTCAAGTTTGCGCCGTTTGATACTTGTAATGCGCGTTAGATCAGGGGACGGTCGACATTGCTCCGCATGGAGCTCCTGCTCGAGCGTGGCATGTTTGGCAGTGAGAGCTTCGATATGGGATTGAACGCTCATTCGCCTACTCCTCATTCCTGACATTACCCACACCAAAATGGTAGTAATTCTGTAACGTAATTGCCAGTCTTTCCGCGCATGTTTTGTGCAATTTTATCGGTCGCTGGCTAATAACCTGTCGCAAAAAACGCAATTATCGACCGATTTTCAGTGACTTCGGAGCCCTCTATAACAATGTGATTTTCTTCACACAAACTCCCGAGTTATCACACGCCTACGATCAATCCCTACCGGGGCAATGCGTACGGACGAGAAAACAAAGACTATAAAAAATCCATTATTTTCAATAAGTTTTCACCAAACGACACGCCATTTCGACAAGAAAACCATTGCCCGGCCCTACGCCAAAACCCTCATAAATAAACGGATTTTGCGCCATCCTGCGCCCACTCACCCTGTGATTTCACGAGTCGCGGATCATAATCAACCCAAAGGCACACTGGCACCGCTTAACCCAAGATGTGCCGTTCACATCACACCGCCCCATCCAGGATCAAAATCGGGCAAAAGAATTGGTCGCCAAGCAAAATCTCAGCCTGCATCAACCCGTGCCAATTGACCAATCAGGAAACGCAGGGCTTCGTTACATTCATCCTGGCTCAGGTCAAAGCGGGTGGGCGAAAGATACGCTCGCATGGGCGCAGTGCGATCCTGGTTGGCGGGGATCACCTCAACCGCAGCGATCAGAATTTCCTGCTCCAGCCGTTCGGCAACCAGTTCATCCTTCTTAAGCTGCTCACGCAGGGCCTGCACCCCAACAGAAGGATCATCGCGTAAATAACGTCGGGTTGCACGCAAAGGCGAAATAACATTTTCGCGCCAGGCCCGCACCGCATCTTCCAGTGCGGAAATGCTGTGCGGAGCCTTGTCCTGCAAACCAAGCCAGGCCAAGAACAGCAACAAATTAACATCCAGCCCACATTTATCCTGCAATGACAGGCACATAGGGGCCACACCCGGCCGCCCGTAAAAGGCAACCGTAAAGTTCCACAATGCTTTGGCGTCCATTCTGCTCGGCTCTGCTTTATTTGCCATAACGGGCATCAACGTCCCTTCGGCATTTTTGTTTTTAAGAGATCGATATTAGCGCAAATCCGGTTCAATGAACCTGTTATTTTCGCTGGAATTGGCCCGTTTTAACCAAGGATTGATATAAAGCATCACCCCGCCTTCTTGAGAACCTATAATTCAAACCAAATATCACCATGCAGACTGGGGATACCGCACTCAGTACGGGCCTGGCTGCTGTGCTACACAATGAGGGTGGGGACAATGTTCAATTTTCTGCAAAAACGTTCTCAAAAAACTGCAGATACATCACTAACAAACAAGAGCGAACCAGTATATGACGAAGACAAAACCAAGCAAAAAACAATAATAAAGACTGAATATATTCGTGTTTTAAACACCAATTCGCATTTGTCCGGGCTTTCCGAAGACAGCTTCCGTTTCAATGGACAAAATGCCCATCTTGTTCTGGTTCTTGTATCTCCATATCTCGATTTTCCTGGCATTATCAACAAAATCAGTCGTTTATGTGCCGGAGCCACCGTTATCGCAACAACAACGGCAGGGGAACTTTGCAACACAAACAACACGGCACAGGAAAAGTTGTATTGCGCGGCCAAAGACGGATGGGACAATGTCGTGATGCAGGTGTTCGGGCCGGACATATTTGATCAAATCTCGATCCACAGCATCAATCTGGCGAATACCGATATCAGGTCCGGCAAACCATCAAAGTCACATGATCAGCGCGTAAAAGAAATTGAACAGAACCTTCAGCAGGTGCGCGTTCCTTTTGACATTGATGCCCGCGATACCTTTGCACTTACCTTCATTGACGGGTTGTCTGCTTCCGAAAACTATTTCATGGAAGCCGTTTATAAATGTAACCGGTTCCCGTGCATCTTTATCGGCGGTTCGGCAGGCGGAAAGCTGGATTTCCAAAAAACGCTGCTTTTCGATGGCAAGCAAGTATTGGAAAACCACGCCGTTATCCTTTTTGCCAAAACCACCAAACAGGTGAATTATGGCATCCTGAAATCACAAAATTTCAAGGCCACGGGAAAATCACTTGTTATCATTGAAGCAAGTACAGAGTTGCGCCAGGCAAAATCCGCCGTCAATGTTGATACGCTTGAGGTCATTCCGATTATTGATGCCCTGTGCGACATGATGAAATGTCGGCGGGACAATTTGGAACACAGTCTTCAGGGTTATACATTTGCGGTGCGCCTCAATGGCGAATATTTTGTGCGCTCCGTCGCCGAAATTGATTTTGCGGCCAATGTCGTAAACTTCTATTGTGATGTAAGTCCCGGTGACGAGCTTCATTTGCTTAAAGCAACAGATTTTGCCCGGCAAACCCGTGATGACATGGCGGATTTCCTCAAAGACAAGCCCAAACCCATCGCGGCCATCCTGAATGACTGCATTTTACGACGCCTTGGCAATCAGAATGCCCTATCCGCGCTTGATGGCGCCTGGAACATTCCCGTTGCCGGTTTTTCAACATTCGGCGAACTGCTGGGCATCAATGTCAACCAGACACTAACCGCCATCGTTTTTTTCAAAGCCGAGGAAAACCGCGAATTCCGCGACAGTTATGTTCATGACTTTCCGCTAAGATATGCCGGATTTTCCCGCTATTTTACGGAAACACGTCTGAAACGCCAGGGGTTGATCAATGATATGCGGCAGCTCCTGATTGGACGTCTGACCGAATTTATTGAAAAATCCTCTGACCAAAGCAGCCAGTTAGACCAAATCGTCAGTCAAACAGGCGAGCTGCGCGAAAGTGTTGAAAGCATGCAGCAGGACATGCACGCCCGTATTCAATCCGTCGCACAAGCGGATCAACATGGCCTGCTTGAACAGGAATTCACCAAGGTTGCAAATGTCGTTCAGCGTCTCAATGACATTGTCGGCATCATTGATGGCATTACCAGCCAAACCAACCTGCTCTCACTCAATGCCACCATCGAGGCCGCCCGCGCCGGTGAGGCAGGCAAGGCATTTGCAATTGTCGCCAATGAAGTACGATCACTCGCCTCGGATACAAAATCGGCACTTGAAAAAACCCGTGATTCGCTGACGGAAGTCGAACAATCGATGACGGTCCTCGGCCAGCATATTGCCGCCTCCGAAGAACGCCTTTCACGGGCCTCAAGCGATTACGACCAGATTTTTGGCCAGCTAGAGGCTCTATTTACCTCCTTCTCCGAGATCAACCGGGTGGTTGGTGACATTGGTGAAATGTCGCATGATCAAAAATCGGTTATGGATCAGGTGGAAGCCGATTTGCTACGCCTGCGCCGCATTGATACCTAACATCAGGGCCGGTTCCGGCGGACGGAACGGCCCTGATCCTAAGGCGATTTGCGCCTGATCAAGACGGATACTTTAAACGGTTTTGGCCGTTCTTTTCGTTTCGGGCGGCGTGCCCATATAGGCCCCCAACCCGATCGCGGTCGCAACCATCGTTTCGCCGGTATCAACCAGGCGCGGGCCGGTAATGACGTCGGCCATTGGCACATCAACAACGCGGCGCTGCTGCCAGGCAACAACCCGGTCAAACTTTCCTTGCGCAATCAAGTCAACCGCGTGCACCCCAAAGGTCGATGCAATCAACCGGTCACGCGGTGAAGGTGTACCGCCGCGCTGCACATGGCCCAGCACCGTCACACGGGTTTCCCAGCCTGTACGTTCGCCCAGTTTTTCCGCCAGCCAATGACCGACACCACCATAAACCGCCTTTTGTCCATCATGGCCCGATGTCACGGCATCGCCTTTATCGGTTTTGATCGCCTCGGCAACAATCACCAGCGCATGGTTGCGCCCGCGTTTGCGAATATTCAGGCAATGCTGCGCCATGTCTTCCAGGTCATAATCCATTTCCGGGATCAAAATCACATCCGCCCCACCTGCAATGCCGGCAAACAGGGCAATATGCCCGGCATCCCGGCCCATGACCTCCAGGATCATAATGCGTTCATGCGAGGCCGCGGTGGGTTGCAAACGGTCCATCGCATCCACCGCCACATTGACCGCCGTGGTAAAACCAACCGAATATTCGGTATGGGCCAAGTCGTTATCAATGGTTTTGGGAATTCCCACCAAATTAATACCGCCTTTTTGTGCCAGCTGGCGCAAAATCGCCATGCTGCCATCCCCGCCAACCCCGATCAGGGCATCCAGTCCCAGGGCTTCGTAACCGGCAATGACCTCGTCGGAGCGGTCGGCAAAGCTGCCATCGGGCATGGGATAATGAAACGGATTACCCTTGTTGATCGTGCCCAGAATGGTGCCGCCCAAACGCAACATGCCATCGTTATTGACATAATCATTCAAGGGAACGACCGAGGGCGGGCGCTGCAAAAGACCATGTGTGCCCTGCCGGATACCAACAACATCCCAGCCATATCCCAGCACGGCGCGGCGCACCACCGCCAGAATAACGGCATTCAGCCCGGCACAGTCGCCACCACTGGTTAAAATTCCGATCCGCATCAGACATCTCCCGTAACGGTTTTTCATCGTTTTTATAAAACAGACGATGGGGGCGGCACATTATTCATGTGGGTTCACGCCCGCTTTCTGATAGTATGGCAGACTGTTCGCGTCGACAAAGAAGCTGGATCAAAAATGGACGAAATCAATCAGATCGAGATTGAAAAAAAATTGGCTACTCTGCGCGAGGAACACCGCGACCTGGACATCGCGATTGCCGAAATGGCAAGTAATCCGCGCCACGATCAATTGCGCCTTGTCCGCCTAAAAAAACGCAAACTGGCCCTAAAGGACGAGATTCGCTATGCCGAGTCGCAAATCCTGCCCGATATTATTGCCTGATTTTACGGCTGAATTGATCACAAATTCCCGCTTCTGACCATATTTTTGCAACGCAACATCAAATGCTTGCGCTGTGCCCCTATGCTCGCCCCTCGCATATGCGTTTAACGGTATATTCCGGGTCAATTCAGTCTGTGCGGATTATTCCGGGCTGGATGTGCCTTGTATACGCGCCAGTGAATAGCGCAATTCGCGGTCAACCCCACCCATCACCGTGGTCAGGGATTCCCCGGGACCAATTTGATAGACCCCAAAAACCAGCCGGTATTCAACCGGCTGACCATCCCAGAAATAGGTTGCCCGATGCAGCCGGTCGCTGATCGCCTGGGTGCGACGCCAGCCTTCGGCAGCATCCACATTATACAGCAGGGCTGCAAAATCGTTGCAGCCCAGATAACCCACCTGATGGGGCGGCTGGATATATAACCGTAAAAATTCGGCCAGCTGCGCAATCATCGCGTCCTTGCAGGACTGCCCGTGTGTCTTGGAAAGGGTATCAAGATCGGCAATTTCGCACAGCAAAAGACAACGGGGCAATGCAGGCGGCGGTGACACCGCAATTTCATTTTCCAGAATTTGCATGAAAGACGGCCGCGACAGCAGGCCGGTAAACGGGTCCTGCACCGATTTACGCGCCAGTTCCTGCTGGTGTTTCTGCACGGTTTCAAGCTGTGTGACCAGCGTATCCACCCGCGACATCAGGCGCGAAAGGGCCCGTTCCACCGCTGGTGTTATCTGATCGGAGGGTATTCCCAAAAGATTGGCCGCATCCACCGGATCACGACCAGCACCACCAGAGCCACCAGACGCCCCCTCGCCAAAAGGGCCCCGCTTATCAGCAGAATGATCCTGACCAGAGGACGACGAACCACCACCATCGCCATCGGGCGTGGCACGACCATATGCCTGGGCGGCCTGAATGGCCTGTCTTGCGGCGGGGTTCCTTCCTTCGGAACCGGCACCGTAGGATGACAGTGTCATCCTGGGTTCTGTGACTTTCATGTCCGGGTTCTCGCGCTACCTGCGTTCTGGAACGACCTGACTGGCATTATTCCATATTGCATCGTAATACAATCAGGGGTTAAAATCCATTGCTAGAATACTATACTGATAGATATTCAACCTCAGCGAGGGTGAAGGTGAATTTCGGCGAAAATATGGGCGTTTTTGCCCCTCTTCGCCCCGATGCCGTTTTTATTGGCATTTCCCAGCACAGAGTGGCGTTGCGCTTGCATGACGGGACGACCTCCCTATAATGCGGCCTTCACAAAACAACGCCTCAAATCAGCAGAGAAACGGAGCCCCATCATGAGCGAACCCCGCCCGGCAATCGGCATTATCATGGGTAGTCAGTCTGACTGGGAAACCATGAAAAACGCGGCCGATATTCTTGATACGCTGGGGGTCGCCTATGAAACGAAAATCGTTTCGGCCCATCGCACTCCGGACCGTTTGGTTGACTATGCCAAAACCGCCAAATCCCGTGGTTTGAAGGTCATCATCGCCGGCGCGGGCGGTGCCGCCCATCTGCCCGGCATGACGGCGGCCATGACACCACTTCCCGTGCTTGGTGTTCCGGTGCAAAGCCGCGCGCTCAAGGGTATGGACAGCCTGCTTTCCATCGTGCAAATGCCCGGTGGCGTGCCGGTGGGAACCCTTGCCATTGGGGCTGCCGGGGCAAAAAATGCCGGGCTGATGGCCGCTGGCATCATGGCCCTGATGGATGACGCCCTGGCCGAGCGCCTGGATGCCTGGCGCCAAAGCCAGACCGATGCCGTTGCCGAAGAACCGGTTGACCCGGCAAGCTGATAATCGGGCCGATATGGCGCATCCCCAAGATGCGCCATTTTTGCGTATGTGTATTTTGACGCAGGCGCGATATAGTGCCCGCCGGTTTCAAAAGCGCGAACACCGCCTTTCGATACCCGATCACAATAACCCTGCCCTGACTGGCCGTTCCAATCCGAGGATTTCATGACCAACGACTTTGACAAACGCATCATTGCGCCTGGCAGCACCATTGGCATTATGGGCAATGGGCAACTGGGCCGCATGGCCGCCCTGTGTGCGGCAGAGCTGGGATACCGCGTCCATGTCTTTGGCCCCGGAAAAGACAGCCCGACCGAGCAGGTGTGCGACAAGGCCACCGTGGCCGACTATACCGACTTCACCGCCCTGAAGGAATTCGCCAATAGCGTCGATGTCGTGACATTCGAGTTCGAGAATGTCCCCTATGATGCGGTCAAGCTGCTCTCGGGCATTGTCCCGGTCCGTCCGGGCTGGCAGTGCCTGCATATTTCACAAAACCGCCTGCGCGAAAAAACCTTCTGTAACGAACATGGTATTGGCACCGCCCCGTTTGCCGCTGTGCGCTCGCTCGCAGATCTGGAAGAGGCTGTTGCCAAGCTGGGCCGCCCGTCGGTTTTGAAAACCACCGAAATGGGGTATGACGGCAAGGGGCAGGTTAAAATCACCGATGAAACCAACCTGGCCTCTGCCTGGGTGGACATGAATGGTAGCGAAGCCATCCTTGAAGGCTTTGTTGATTTTGAACGCGAGCTTTCCGTGATTGTGGCACGCGGGATTGATGGCAAAATGGCCTGTTTCTGCCCAGTGGAAAACCGCCATGCCAACCATATCCTTGACGTGACCATCGCCCCGGCACATATCCGCCCGGCCCTGCGTAGTGAAGCCGAAAAAATCGCCAAAATTCTGGCCGAAAAAATGGACTTTATCGGCCTTCTCGCTGTGGAAATGTTTGTCACCCGCGATGGCAAACTGCTGGTTAACGAAGTTGCCCCGCGCCCGCACAATTCCGGCCACTGGACGATTGATGCCTGTGTCACCAGCCAGTTTGAACAGTTCATCCGTGCCGTTTGCGGCCTGCCGCTGGGCGACCCGGAAAATCACTCGGATGCCGAGATGAAAAACCTGCTGGGCGAGGATATCGAAGCCTGGCAGGCAATTTTGTCCGACCCGGATGCCAAACTGCACCTTTATGGCAAGGCCGAAGCCAAACCGGGCCGCAAAATGGGCCATGTCACCTGGCTGCGCCCGGCAAAAACCGGTAAACCGGCCAAATAAACAGGCCGAAGCAACCCAACAAACATCCTACCCCTTCCTGATACCCCGCCTTCCCCAGGCGGGGTATTTTATTTGATAAACAGGATGATCGCGGCAATAACGGCGAAGATCACCAGCCCCCAAATTTCCATTTCCCCTGCCAATGCCGGTTTTACCGGCCCGCCATTGCCCGGCCATACTGGGCAGCACCACCCGCTCTTGGCTTGGATGCACCGGCTTACACCTGCACCCCGGCCCATCACCATCACATAGGCGGCATAATCTGCCTGCCAAAACTGGCATTGCATTTGCTCTTATCCCGGCAGGTTCTTTTTGAGGCGACGGACAATGCAAAAACTTACTGCCCTTCTGGCACTTCTTTGCACAATCATTCTGGCCCCGGCAGGCTGGACCGCAACGGCCCGGGCCAGTTCCATCAATCCCGGTGCCGCCGGTTTCCCGGTTGTAAACCGGGCCGATCAGCTTCAGTTCGGGGCGATGGCGGTGGATCTGTTTGGCATTCGCGCCCCGCAACCCGGCACGGTTTGCCGGGCAGAAGGCATTTCCTTTCATTGTGGCGATGCCGCAGTACAGGCCGTGCGCCGTATTGTTCAGGATTACGCCGTTTCCTGCGAAAAGGTTTCCAACAGCCAGCTTTTCCCGATGCTGACCGAATGCCATATCGGCCAAAGCGACCTCAACCGCCTGATCCTGCGGGCTGGCTGGGCGATGGTAGATATGAATGTGTGCGACAATTACCCGCGCTGCAAAACCTATATCGCCGATCAAAACTTTGCCCGCGACAACCGCAAAGGCATGTGGCTGGGAACCCCGCCCGAAAGCCTGGTCGTCGCCACCCGCAAATCCGACACCAAAACCGCGCCGGGCACCAATGCTGCCGCCCGCGATGCCATTTTTAAAATCGATCTTGCTGCCGAAATGAAGGCCCGCAACGCCCCGGACCGCACCCTGATCAGCTTTTTGATGCCCTAAATCGATTTGTCTTTAATCTGGCAATAATAACTGGCCTGCATCGCCCGTCCCCTAAAAAAGCCCCGCTGCGCAATCCAATCGCAGCGGGGCTTTATTGTTTGGGCTAGCCCGTCAAAGATATAACCGGCTTATCGCGCCCCACTAAACTGGCGGGCAATGCGGCCCGGCGTCGGAATGCAGGAAGCAATTTTGCGCCCGACACGAAACCCGGTTTCGGCCACCTTGCCTGCCTTGCCTAGGCTTGATTTCACCTTGGGGATCATCATGACATTGCCGATCCGGCGGTTCATGAAATCCCAGGTCTCCTTATGCCCGTCCGAGCTGTCTTCCAGCCAATACATCAGGGTCGATCCATAAACCCCGGCCAAAAGGCCGCGTTTGGTGTACCAGTTATGATCAGTCGAGGTATCGCCCGCCGCCTGCCACATCAAATCAACGGTTTTTGCCGTCATCCGCAGGCTTTTGGGCAGGTTTTGCGGCAATGACAAATGCGCAACTGCCGCCCGCACGGCATCCTTGTAAGGCTCGACCAAATCCAGGCGCACACGAATGGCCGCCCCGATACGGTCACGGATCTTCATCGATTTGATGTCCATCGCTGCCAGGCGGTCCATCATGTCACGATCGGTCAGGGCGACAAAATGTTCAATCACCTGGCCAATCCCGGCGGGGAACAGGCGGTCCACTTCCATTTCCGGCCAGCCCAAATCACCTGCAGCCGTGCGCAGCGTGGTTTTGCTCCAGCCGTCAAACGCAACATGTTCCAGGGCGGCGCGCACCAGTTGGTCGCGCTGCTCGGCGATACGGGCAAAACTTTCCTCAACGGACATGTCAATTCTCCTGTTGCGTATCATTGCGGCCCGAAACATCGGGCGGGTCGCGGCGTAATTCGTCGGTAAAGCCCATCAGGGTCATATCATCCATACGTTCAGGATACATGACTCCGATCAAATGATCATATTCATGCTGCACCACACGGGCGTGAAAACCACTGGCAATTTTTTCCACCGGTTCGCCATTTTCGTCGATCCCGCGATAGCGAATTTTGTCCCAGCGCGGCACATATCCCTGAAAATCAGGGATCGACAGACACCCTTCCCAACCGCCAACCTTTTGCGCATCATCCAGCGGTTCGATCTCCGGGTTGATCAAAACCGTCAGTGGCACTTCGCCATCATCATCGCCCTTTCCCGCCCGGCTGGGTGGCACAAAAAAGATCATCACCGCAAGCGAGCGAAATACCTGGGGGGCGGCCAAGCCAACACCGCCTGCATCGGCAAGGGTTTCGATCATATCGGCAACAAGGCGCGTTATTTCAGGGTCGTTCGGGTCATCCACCCGCTCTGCCACCTTGCGCAAAACCGGGTGCCCCATACGGGCAATTTTCAATATCGACATGGCATTATATCCAATCAAACCCTTTAGGGGGCTAAAAACTCCCCCATATATAAAGGGCAAAGCCGCACCGGGCAAACGTTGTGCGCGATCATGCAAGCAGCCCCTTTCCTTTTTCTTAACTTTGCACTATATAACAGCCACGGTCATTGGTGGCCGCATTAGCATCCGGTCGGCAAATCTGCCTTCCGGCTTATTGTGTATTATTGAAAGGAGCGTGGTTTCCGTGCAGGTAATCGTTCGCGACAACAATGTCGATCAGGCTCTGAAGGCGCTTAAGAAAAAGATGCAGCGCGAGGGCATTTTCCGCGAAATGAAACTTCGTCGTCACTTTGAAAAGCCGTCGGAGAAAAAAGCGCGTGAAGGGGCGGAGGCAATCCGCCGGGCTCGCAAGCTGGAGCGTAAGCGCATCGAGCGCGAAGGCTTCTAAAGTCTTTTTCACTTTCGGGGTTCCTCGAACGTGACTGTACGGTTGAATTTAGCGCGCTAAATTCGAACCCGTGCGCCAAACCCGCCTCGGAGCAATCCGGGCGGGTTTGGTTTTTTATACCCCTGATTTCAGATCAGGCAGCCTTGCAGATCGAATTGCCGCCATCGGCCAGCATGGCGGTTCCGGTGACAAAACTTGACGCATCGGATGCCAGGAACAGGGCCGCCTTGGCAATTTCTTCCGGCTCGGCAATCCGGCCCAGTGCATGGAACTTTTCTACCATCGCCCGTGCTTGCGGATCATTGGCATAACTTGCGGCCATCGGGGTATCCGTTCCGCCCGGCAGCAGCGCATTAACCCGCACATTGGCCCCGCCATATTCCACCGCCAGACATTGCGCCATGCCAATCAGGCCCATTTTGCTGGCGGCATAGGCCGTCATCCCCGCCAATCCGATGGTGTGCCCGACAAAGGTGGACGTAAAAATAACCGATCCGCCACCACGCTTCACTATTTCGGGCAGCTGATGCTTCGCCCCGAACATCGCCGAGGTCAGGTTGGTGCGCAATGCCTGGTCCCAGTCGTCTTGTTCAATATCGACCAACGCCCCGGGCGATCCCAGCGTCCCGGCATTGTTAAACCCGACATCAAGCCCGCCATATTCCCCAATGGCCGCATTGACCAGCGCCTTGGCGAACGCCTCGTCACAGACATCGCCTGCAAGGGCAAAGGCCTCGCCGCCCGCAGCGGTAATATCACGCACAACCGCATCAAGCCGATCAGCATTGCGTGCTCCAAGTACAAGCTTCGCCCCCTCGGCGGCAAACAGCCTGGCCGACGCGGCGCCGATCCCGGAACTGGCCCCGGTGATAATCACAATTTTGTCTTGAAGTAACATGATCTTTCCCATCCATCTGGCACCGACCCAAAGGCATGCGGCGCAATCAACGATGAAGAAAAGGTATGCCCAGCCCCGAAAATCTGCTCGCCAGTTTCGGACGCAACGTTTTAATCGTATTCAATGGCCTGGAACCTGGCCGAACCCCGGCCCTGTATTTGATCCCGCATGGCGGGTATTGTGGTTTATAGTCGGGGCCACCAGACTAGGACACCATTGCATCAAAATGCGAAGGCGCTATCTTCTCCCTAATAGCTGACATGCCTGATCAAAGGAGTATGACGTGCCATCCCACCTCCCGACACGGCCCTTGCCAAACACCGGCAAATTGCACCTTTTGCGCCCCCTGCTGGGCACGGCATTGGTGATGGCACTGGTAATGTTTATATCGGACAATACTGCCCTGGCACAAAACGCATCCCCATCGGCAGCGTCAGCGACAAAGACGGCAACATCCGATGCAGCATCCACATCCGGAACCCTGTCAGACACGACCGACGGCAACAAAAGCGGCGATACCGGCACCGCAAAGGACGCAGCACCAACCCCTGCGCCGCATTGTGACAGCGACCATATGTCACTGTGTGAAGATACCAACGAACTGATCTGGTCCAAGGGCTTTGCCGATAAAGTCGGCACCTTTGTCGGCCCCGGAACGGCAAGCTGGCTTGCCGGTAATGCCAGCCGGATTGATCAGATGATCCAGGTGTTAAGCGGCCCACCGCAAATCCGGCAAAAAATCGGCGATGACTTATGGCTATATGGCGCCTGTCGGGCCCATAGCTGCCCGGAAAAGGGTGCCGTAATTGTCACGGGCAAGGGCGACATCTCCGCAACGGCCATTTTGCATTTTGCCTGCACCACGACATGTCAGGATGACTATACCCTGACCATCCTGGGCCCCAAGGATGACAAAACCCTGACCGATGCCATTAAAAACTGGGCGCAAACCACCATCGATGACGACGCCCGTGAGTTTAAAAAGGCCACCCCGCCCAAAATTGCCACGATCGAACATCTGGCCCCCGGCGCCGCGACCAAAGACACATCAACCGACAAATCTGCACCCGCTCACTCAACTTCATCCGGCGACAAAAAATCCGCCCCGGCTGCGACGAAATAAGCGCCAACAGGTTACCCTTTTGGTGCGTCATCCCCCGGCCAGAGCCAGCGAAGCAGACCGTCAATCATCCCGGCCTTGTCAGCCTTGTCCGCAACGGGAACAGCCCGCACCAAAAGGCCAAACTGGGATCGGTAAACGGTGTAAACATCCTGCGTTGAAATGTCGGTATAGGTCGAACTGCCGTACTCGGCATCCACCAGGAAATTCCACGGCACCAGCCAGCTACTGACCGATCCGCTATATTTGGATGCCAAATTATAGGCCCGGTGCGGCCCACTATTTTGCGCCTCTATATCGGAAAACCGGCCTTCGAGCCGTTCCAGCCGATAACGCGCATCCATACCCAAAATATTGGCCCAGGGTTTTAGCTTCACAAACTGCGCATCCATACGAAACTGGTCGCCATAAATCACATATTTGCGCGGAATATCCTCGCCCGGCAGGCGCAAATAGGCATTGAATTCCTCTTTCCCCACCTGCTCGAACGTCACCGTCGCCACCGGCACTTCGTCGGTCAGGCGGGTATAGGTCAAAACAATCCCGAATATCGATAGCGCCAGTGCTGCTGATAGCAGCACAATCGCAAACAGGGATATTCTGACAACACGGATTTTCAAACCACACTCATCCCATCAGCTTCAAAACCGGGACCAGTGTCACCCGGTCTGGTTTTACAAACAAGCCCGAATGACAATACGCCAAACTGCCCAACAGCCCCGAACCACCGTGATTTGAACGAACTCCGCTCCTGTTTAAGGCTCGTCTTTAAACGTCTTATAAGTTATGGATGATGGAAAGGGCTTTCACGATATACTGTTAAGACATGATGATCGAAAGGTAGAGCCTTGAGTTTAGAAACATGGCTGGCATTCACAGGCGCGTGCATCGTGTTAACGCTCATTCCCGGTCCCAGCGTCCTGTTGGTCATCGGGCAATCCCTTACGCGGGGGAAAAGGGCTGCAGTCATGTGTATCATGGGTGATGTCATCGGCAGTATTGTGCTTATGGGCCTGTCCTTTGCCGGTGTAGGCGCAATCCTTGCAGCCTCTGCCACGCTTTTTCAAATCGTCAAATGGACAGGGGTGATCTACCTTGCCTGGCTGGGATACAGACAAATTGCCGAAGCCCGCCAAACCCCGACAACTGACACAGACGCAACCACCAAACCCGCCGAGGCAAACCAACCCCATTCCGCCTGGCGCAGCTTTTGGGCTGGCACCATAACCGCCATTCTGAATCCCAAAGCCATCATTTTTTATATGGCCCTCCTGGCACAGTTCATTAATCCACAGGCCGGCTTGGCGGCACAACTGGTTATCCTGACCCTGACATCCAGCCTTGTTGTCATGGTGCTTTTAACCGGCTATGCACTGCTTGCGGCACGCGCCGGACAGATATTTCAAAGCAGGCAGGCCCAAAAGCGCATTGGATATGCAGGCGGCACATTCATGATTGGCGGAAGCGTTTTAATGGCAACCACCCGCTAACGCCCTTTGCCTTTCATCGGTCAGAAGGCTTTCGCAAAAACCTTGCAAGCGCTTCACCGGGCTAAAGCGATTTGTCTTTAAACAGCTACGCTCTCAAACGTCGCACGGGTGATCTGGAAATAACGGCATAGTTCGTCGCGCTCCCGGGCAGAGGCATAATGGCAGCGGTCACCGGCCTGCGACATGCCCCACGACCGCATCACGCCAAACGAGGCGGCATTTTCAGGCTGCGCACCGGCCTCGATCACACCAACATCCAGCATCTCAAAGGCCGCCGCCAGCAAAACCGGGCCCATTTCACGCGCATAGCCTTTGCCATGTGCCTTTAGCCCCAACCAGTACCCGGCCCCGGCTCTTCTGCCATCATCCGCATCGCGAAACACGCTGAAATAACCAACAACAGCACCTGTTTCCCGCTCCACAACCACCAAAGGCAGCATGTTACCGGCCTGTGCTGCTTCACGGTCCCGCACAATGCGCGCGAAAGCCTTTTCCTCGGTATAGGGAAGCGGCCAGGATGCCAGCCAGCGCGAGATCTCCGGCACCATCAGCGCCGAAATCTGCCCGGCATCCGCTTCCTGCACACAACGCAGCGTCAAGCGGGGTGTTTCAAGGATGCAATCGCGAAAATCCGGCATAATCATCCTCCCATGCGGCGGCAAAACAGAACAGGCTATAGCGAATTTTACACATCACGCTGCCCGGAGCGAGCGGTTTTGTCGATGCAAAAAGGGGCAGCCCAATGGACTGCCCCTTCCGTCACTGTTTGATCAAAAAGATCAATCACGCATCCAGATGTCCGACGATTTCCTCGCACATCTTTTTGGCATCACCAAACAGCATCATGGTGTTGTCCTTAAAGAACAGTTCGTTCTGGATACCGGCATAACCGGCCGACATGCCACGTTTGATGAACAGCACCGTTTTGGCCTTTTCCACATCCAGAACCGGCATACCGAAAATCGGCGATGACGGGTCGGTTTTGGCCGCCGGGTTGGTGATGTCGTTTGCACCAATGACAAAGGCCACATCGGCGGTGCCGAAATCACGGTTGATTTCATCCATTTCGGCAACGTCTTCATAAGGCACGCCCGCTTCGGCCAGCAGCACATTCATATGACCCGGCATACGCCCGGCAACCGGATGAATGGCATAACGGACCTTCACACCTTCGGCCTTCAAAAGGTCGGCCATTTCGCGAAGGGCATGCTGCGCCTGGGCCACCGCCATGCCATAGCCCGGCACAATGATAACGCTCGATGCGTTTTTCATGATAAAGGACGCATCATCCGACGAGCCGGATTTCACCGGACGGTCGGAATCACCCCCCACAGCAGCGGCACCACCGGCCTCAGCGCCAAAGCCGCCGAGGATGACATTGAAGATCGAGCGGTTCATGCCCTTGCACATGATATAGGACAGGATAGCCCCCGACGCGCCCACCAGCGCACCGGTAATGATCAGGGCATTGTTTTGCAGGGTAAAGCCAATGCCGCACGCCGCCCAACCCGAATAGGAATTGAGCATCGAGACAACGACGGGCATATCGGCCCCGCCAATCGGAATGATCAGCGTGATGCCCAGCATAAGCGCCAGCACCACCACCAGCCAGAAGGCAAAGTGGCTTTCGGTCGAAACAAACAGAATGCCGACCACAACAATGGCGATGCCAATGCCAAGATTAAGCAGATGCTGGCCCGAAAACTGGACCGGCGTGCCCGAAACCAGGCCCTGCAATTTGCCAAAGGCCACCAGTGAACCGGTAAAGGTAATCGCCCCAATGGCAACGCCCAGGCCCATTTCAATCAGGCTGGCCGGGTGAATGTCCCCCACTGTGCCAATGCCATAGGCGCCGGGCGAATATAGGGCGGCACCGGCCACAAACACAGCGGCCAGACCAACCAGCGAGTGAAAGGCCGCCACAAGCTGCGGCAGGGCCGTCATCTTGATTTTAAGGGCAATAACCGTACCAATCGCCCCGCCAACCAGGATGCCGACAATAATGGTGGTGTAAGACAGCACTTCTGGCGAGGCCAGTGTGGTGAAGATCGCAATCGCCATACCGACCATACCCAGCATATTGCCGGTCCGGGCGGAATCAGGTGATGACAGGCCGCGCAAGGACAGAATGAAGCAGACCGAGGCGACCAGATACAGGAAAGCCGAAAGGTTTTCCGACATGATGTTTCCCCTTCCCTACTTCTTTTTCTTGAACATCTGCAACATGCGTTGCGCGACGATAAAACCACCGAAAATGTTGATCGAAGCCAACACCACGGCGACAAAGCCCATCACCTTGGAGATGTTCATATCCACCGGGCCGGACGCCAGAAGCGCACCAACAATGATGACCGATGAAATGGCATTCGTCACCGCCATCAGCGGCGAATGCAGGGCGGGGGTGACTTTCCACACCACGTAATAGCCGACAAAGCAGGCCAGAACAAAAACCGTCAGGCCAATCACGGTGGGGCTAACCCCGCCCGATGATGCGGCATGGGCGGCACCACTGGCAACGTCATGCGCGCCCGAGGCAAGCTGGTCGGCCAGTTTTGCGGCCTTTTCCGCCAAACCAAGGGCGGAATCCCGCACGTCATTGGCAGATTGTGTGACAGATTGATCAACCATTTTCTGCCTCCGTTTCCTTCTCGGCCTCACCACCAAATTTCGGATGAACCATTTTGCCATTCTGTGTCAGCATGGTTTCGGCGATGATCTGGTCTTCGCGGTTAATAACCATTTCCTTCTTTTCGCCATCCACCATCAGGGTGACAAAATTCAGCAGGTTTTTGGCATACATCGCGGTTGCATCGGCAGCGACGGAACTGACGATATTGGACGGGCCAATAATTTTAACGCCATTCTCCGTCATCGTGCTTTCGCCCGGCTTCACCCCGGCAACGTTGCCACCGCGCTCGGCGGCCAGGTCAATAATGATGGAGCCATTTTTCATGCCCGCCACCATATCGGCCGTGACAATTTCAGGCGCCGGACGGCCAGGAATAAGGGCCGTGGTAATCACGATGTCGGTTTTTGCCAAAACTTCCTTGAGCTTGGCTGCCTGCTTCTTTTTATAGTCGTCAGACATTTCACGGGCATAGCCCCCGGCCGTTTCGGCCGTGGCGGCATCATCATCCTCGACCTCGATAAAGGTGCCGCCAAGGGATTGCACCTGTTCCTTAACCGCCGGGCGCACGTCAAAGGCGGAAACCACCGCACCAAGGCGTTTGCCCGTGGCAATGGCCTGCAAACCGGCCACACCGGCGCCCACCACCACAATGCGAGTTGGCGCAAGGGTGCCTGCCGCTGTCATCATCATCGGAAAGATGCGGCCAAATTCGTGGGCGGCATCAATCACGGAACGATAACCTGCCAGGTTGGATTGCGAGGACAGCACATCCATCGACTGGGCGCGTGAAATGCGCGGCACCAATTCCATGGCAAAACTGGTCAGGCCGGCCTCGGCCATCTTGCCAATCAGCTCTGCCCGGTCATAGGGTTCGATCAAACCAATAACCGTGGCACCCTTTTTATAGGCGGCAAGCTCATTGGTTTTCCCCTCGACCATCGGCGGGCGCACCTTGAGGATGATATCGGCATCCTCAGTCGCGGCCTTCGCTGTTTTGGCAATGGTTGCCCCGGCATCTACATAGCGATCATCGGCAATGGATGCGTATTCGCCTGCACCGGTTTCGATCACCACCTCAAACCCCAGACCCGTATATTTTTTAACGGTGTCCGGTGTGATGGCAACGCGCTTCTCACCGGGCCATATTTCCCTTGGAACGGCCAGCTTCATCGCGTCGTACCTCCTTCCCTTTTTATAACAATCCTGTCTGGTATGTCGGTATTTCTTATTGTACCGCCCCTGTTTCCGGGGCTTTGGTATTGTTTTGTTAAACCCTTGTCCGGCAGGCCGGTTTCACGCCCTGGCATCATCACAACCCTTGGCAAAACGGCCTAATGACCTTTTCCCGCAGGGTGCCAAACTTCCGCCAAGGATGAAAAAAGGCGGCTCCTCTGAACAAACAGAAGAAACCGCCCGCTTTCCCACCACGCTTTCCGAGGCAACAAAGCCTTGGTGACAAACCGGGTCCCACCCGCCAGTGATGCTCAGGACAAACATTCACCAGCGCCCCGCTTTGTCTGCGTTGATTGCAAGATGCGACTTTCTTTTCATGATCTCAACAGCAAAACCTTGGAAAAACACCAGTTAACTTATTTATGGTTTACAATAACGATTTTCTTTCATGTGCGAAAAACCACACACATCTTTATCTGTGTGGAATAGGTGTCATTCCCGGATGAAAACAATCAACCTGCTGTTTTCCCTCACTTTCCTACATCCAGCATAGAACCCTTTACGGCAATAATACAACAACAATACACCTTAGGGTTTTCACCCCTGCCAAATTAAAGCACCATAAACCAATGCTTTCTTGGGGAAAGCTCGCAGTCAGTCCGGGAAATTTATTTCGGGAAACATCACATCAAAGTGGTTCTTAGAGCACTGTTTGCAGGCACAAACGGGAAAAAATACCCATTGCAGAAATACCGTTTGCGAATCGTCGCCAGCGTTTCTGGCGTCACAAGCTGTCGCGCATGCCGTCCAACAAATCCGGATTCCTTTCCGAAATCAGGGATTTTTTTAGAACGGGGACAGATCATGAGACAGAAAAAACGCCTTTTACATCTGGCAGGGGCAACCCTCGCCATCTGGAGTCTTTCGGTTCTTGCTGGCGCATCATCCGCCAGCGCGCAAACCTATTTTCCCGGCGATGTTGATAAAAGCCAATGCAGCCTGAGCAGCAAAGAATTTCAAACCTGGATCACATTACCGCTATTTGGCCTGACCAGCCCGGTTTATGACGAAACCAGCGGAATGCCCTATATCTTTCCGGTCAATGGCCCGGATTTTGCCGACAAAACCGCCAATCACTGCGACTTTTACAAATGGGGTGCCCAGATGTTTCTGTGGATGACCTCAACCATTGATGACGTCGGCAAACAGCCCGCCGAACCGCAATACCCGGCGACCCTGCCCTTTGTTTTCAACACCGAATTTTTCTATCGCCTGTCAAGCGACCACACAAAACTGCTTAAGCAAGGCGAAAGCGTTCAGGGCGACAATCTGGCCATCAGCCTGCGCGCCGCCAAAAATGACGAAGACGAAAGCATCGGCCAGGCAGGTGGCAATGGCGTGTTACTGACACAACCCCCAGCCGAAACAGGCAAACAATCCTCGCTGACCTATTACGGCATCCATACAAACCGGCAATATGGCTATTTCCTGAGCCTTTATAAAAACCTGTTGTCAGGCAAGACCAAGGGCACCCCGCTGGCATCGCAATTCCCCACCACGGCGGCGGAAACCTGCGCCATTTTGAAATATGCCGAACAAAACAACTATGTTGAAAAGGGCCTGATCCCGACCATTATCGAAAAGAAACTATGTCCGAAAAACAGCAATGATACAGCAATGATGGCAACAGCAGAACCAACCGCGCCGGCCCAGGGTTCATCGATCATTCCGCAAATCGAACCGGCTGTCGATTTTCTGTCACTGGCGGTCGAGGTTAAAACAAGCTGGGTCGAGGCCGCATCCCTGCCCACCGGCAGCAAAAACAAATATATCCGGCAAAACCTGCAAATTCCGATCTATGACCGCTCCGACCCCAACCACTGGATAGTCAAAGACTCTGCAACCCGTGAAATGGCGCTGGTTGGCATGCACGTTGTCGGGACGGTCAAGGGCCACCCGGAAATGATCTGGGCCACCATCGAGCATGAAAACAACGCGCCCAATGGCGTTTATTATTACATGAACGACAAAAACAAAGTCGTCGCGGCATCGGACCCAAAAACCAAAACCGGCTGGATTTATTCCGATGGCGACATTGTCGATACCGTCACCGAATATGCCAAGGGCTGCGATGATTCCACAATGCCCACCGGTTGCGTCGCCAAAAGCGACATTGTCAGCGCCGATGGCAATGATCCCATCGCGCCATCCAATGTGACCCGCCTGAACCCGTGGGGCATCAAACAGGTATCAAGCACCACCGAAACTAATGCCGTTTCGCAAACCACACAGATCATCTCGCTCAACCGCGATGTCAAACGCCACCTGAAGGCCCAAAGCCCCACCGACCCGCGCCAGTATTACTTCCTGAGCGGTGCCGTCTGGACCAGCGATGGCAGCATTCCCGAAAAAAGCACGGCAAAGGCCATTACCGGCTCGCCCATGCTGGCCAATACCTCAATGGAAACCTTCGAGCAAAGCTCGGGCTGCTTTGGTTGCCATAACACTTTCAAGTCGCCCAACGGTCTGAAAATCAGCCACATTTTTAATGGCATCAGCCCGGACCTGCCGACCGTTTCTGGCAAATAGGTCCCGGCTTTGGTTGATAAAACCGGCGGGGCCGGATCATAACGATCCGGCCCCGTACTATTGGCTTTATTCCTGCCAGTTATTCAGGGCGTTCCAGCCCCACCTTTTCAAGGGCTTCATTCTGGTTTTGTGCCAATTTGGCAACATCAAAATCTTGCACCAGATCATGGAAAATCCGGTACCAGTTCACCTTGGCATCCAGCCGTAAAAACACCGACCCCAGCCCCACAGCCGCCCGGTCCACCAGCACAAATTCGCGCGGCGGCTTTACACCACCCAAACGGCGCAATTCCGCATGCACCTTGCCCGCCACTTCCGCGCCATAGGCCACCGAATTACTTTCTTCCATCTTGCGTTCGCGGTCATCAAGCAACGGCCCATACACAAACCCTGCCCAGATGTTCAGCACATCGATCAGTTCATTTGAAAGGTTGGTAAAGCCCCAGCTTTCATAGGCCGCCACCGCCCGATCCCGGTCATTATCGCGCAGGGCATGATACAGCGAAATCACCGCCTCGACAAAACCCGGCTGGAACACGCGGATACAGCCAAAATCCAGCAAATTGACGCTTAGGTCATCACGCAGGGAATAATTGCCCAAATGCGGGTCACCGTGAATGACACCATATTTATAGAACGGCACATACCAGGCCCGAAACATGTTCAGTGCCACCTGGTTGCGTTCCGCCTCAGTCGGGTTACGATCAACAAAGGCCTGCAATTTACCGCCCTGAAGCCAGGTCATGGTCAAAAGGCGGCGGCTTGTCAGATCCATGACCGGTTCGGGCACATGCACATGGGCTTCATCGCGCAACATATGCCCATAAAGCGCCATTTGCCGCGCTTCACGTTCATAATCCAGCTCTTCACGCAGGCGCGCGGCCAGCTCCAGCTGGATGTTTTCCGCATCAATCGCGCTGTCATAACGCCGGTAAATGGCAAAGGCAGCGCGAAGCTGTTTTAAATCGGCCTCAACCGTTGCGGCCATATCGGGATATTGCAGTTTACACGCTACATCGCGACCATCGGGCAGGGTTGCCTTATGCACCTGCCCCAATGAGGCGGCAGCTGCGGCATCCTTGCCAAAATCGGCAAATTTCTCCTGCCAGCCCGCGCCCAGTTCGGTGCGCATCCGGCGTTTGACAAACAACCAGCCCATGGGCGGGGCATCGGCCTGCAGGCCTGCCAGCGCATCGGCATAGTCGCGCGGCAAAGCATCGGGGATGGTGGACAGAATTTGCGCCACCTTCATCAGCGGGCCTTTCAGCCCGCCCAAGGCGGCGGTTAAATCGGCAGCGTATCGACCATGATCAACCTCGCCGCCGAAAACCTTTCCTACCGCAAGGCGCGTCGCCAGTTTCCCGGCAGACGCACCGACGCGGGCATAACGACGCACCCGCCCACCAAAACGATTATCTTCGGATTGGCGAAAATCGTCGTCGTTATCATCGCTCATATCAGGAAAGTTCCTCCAGTTCGTCAATCAGGCGCTTGATCATGTTAAGCCCGCGCTGCCAGAAGGCCGGGTCCGACGCATCCAGCCCAAACGGTGCCAGCAATTCCTGATGACGCTTGGTGCCGCCGGCTTTCAGCAGGTCAAAATATTTCTGCTGAAACCCTTCTTCGGAATGCTGGTACACGTCATAAAGCGAATTCACCAGGCAATCGCCAAAGGCATAGGCGTAAACATAAAACGGCGAATGGATGAAATGCGGGATATATGACCAGTAATATTTATATTCCTCGTCATAACGGATCGCATCACCCAGACTTTCCTTTTGTACGTCCAGCCAGATCTCGCAGATCTCATCCACCGTCAATTCCGCTTCTCGGCGTTTGGCATGGACACGTTTTTCAAACTCGAAAAACGCAATCTGGCGCACCACGGTGTTGAGCATATCCTCAACCTTGCCTGCCAGCATGATGCGGCGCATCTTCGGGTCGCTTTCGGCGCGTAGCATCGACTGGAAGGTCAGCATTTCGCCAAAGACCGATGCGGTTTCCGCCAAAGTGAGTGGCGTATCAGACAGGAAATAGCCCTGTTCGCCCGCCAAGATCTGGTGCACGCCGTGACCCAGTTCGTGCGCCAGCGTCATCACATCGCGGGTTTTGCCATGATAATTTAGCAACAGATAAGGATGTGCCGACGGCACGGTCGGATGCGCAAACGCGCCCGATGCCTTGCCCGCGCGCGGCGGCACATCAATCCACGGGTTATCAAAAAACCGTTTGCCAATCGCGGCAAGGTCGCCAGAAAATTCTCCATAGGCCTTCAGCACGGTATCACGGGCCGTGTCCCAGGCAATTTCACGGTCATCATCTTCGGGCAGCGGTGCGTTCCGGTCCCAGTAATCAAGCTGATCAACACCAAACCATTTGGCTTTCAGCTTGTAATAACGGTGCGACAAATCACCATAGGACGACGTCACGGCTTCGCACAGGGCCTCGACCACATCGTCTTCCACCTGGTTGGACAGGTTGCGCGCACTAACCGGAGTGGCAAAACTGCGCAGGCGGTCATCAATTTCTTTGTCTTTGGCAAGGGTGTTGGTGATGTGCGAAAGCAATTTGATATTTTTGCCCAACACATCGCCAATGGATTTCGCGGCAACCTTGCGGTCTTCCACCTTGGTCGAGGACAGCATATTGGCCGCCTCAGACATCGTCAGGTCCTGACCATTGATGGGAAAGCGCAATTCGGCCATCGTCTGGTCAAACAGGCGGATCCACGCGCCTGATCCGGCCACTTCGCGCTCATGCAAAACCTGTTCGACTTCATCGGAAAGCTGGTGCGGGCGGAAAGACCGATTTTCATCAAGCCACGGGCGATAACGCGCCAAATCGGCACTTTCATCATATTTCGCCTGCAGGGCCGCTTCCTCGATCCGGTTCAGCTCCAGCCCGAAAAACAGGGTAAAGCTGGAAATCGTGGTGAGTTGTTCGCGAACACCCTGATAAAACTGGCCAATGGCCGGGTCGCTGCCGTCACCGGCATGAAGAAGGCCCGCAAACGAGCCAATTCGGCCGCAAATTTCCGAGATGCTTTCATATTCGGCAATGGCACCGGCCAGCGCATCGCCAGAAAGGCTGGCAAGTTTGCCCTGATATTCCTTCTGGAATGCCTCCGAACGCTGTTTGGCATCGTCGAGATCACGGCGAATGGCCGGGTCTTTGGCATCCGCATAAAGATCACTCAGATCCCAGGTCGGCAGGTTCTTGTTTATCGCGTTCATTGGTCCTCCAGATCGTTCGGAACATAAAAGTCTTTGCTGCGATATAAGACAAAGATATTTTCATCGCCAGCGCGAGCGGACAAAAAGATCAAAACAGTTGATCTTGCGGCCATTGGCACATGCGCCGTAAAGCTTATATATATGAAAACAATAACAGGGAAACGCCATGACGAATTTGCAGGATTATGCCCGTTGGCAGAACTTGCCTTCGATGTTTTTCGACCTGGCCGCGAAAAATAGTGACAAACCCCTTTGGTGGACCAAATCAGCCGAGACGGATGAATTTGTCCCCACCACCTGGCGCGAAGCTGCCCGCCAGGTCCGCGCCCTTGCCCGCTCCCTCTACAAATTGGGCGTTCGGCCCGGGGATCGGGTTATTTTGCTGTCGGAAAACCGTACCGAGTGGGGCATTGCCGATCTGGCGATCATGTGTGTGGGCGGGTTAACCGCCCCGGCCTATTCCACCAATACCGAACGCGACCATTTACATATCATCGAGGATTCCGGTGCCAGCCTGGCGATTATTTCCACCAAAAAACTGGCAAAGCCCTTTTTGCATGGTGCGCTGGATTCCGGGCGGTGCCGCCACGCCATCACGATAGAGGATTGGGGGCAAAATTTTGTGGGCGGCATCACCATTTCCAAATGGGATGACATGATTGCCCAGGGCGAGGCCCTGGATGACGATGTGGATGCCTGGGTTGCCAATATCAAACGCAGCGATACCGCCAGCCTGATTTATACATCGGGCACCGGCGGCGCACCCAAGGGCGTGATGCTCAGTCACGGGGCGATTATTAACAATTGCGCCGGAGCATTCGACATTATCGATGCCCTGGGGCTTGATGAGGAAATATTCCTGTCCTTCCTGCCGCTGTCGCATTCTTACGAGCATACCGCCGGGCTGTATTTTCCCATCAGCCTGGGCGCGCAAATTTACTATGCCGAAAGTCTCGATAAACTGGCGGCCAACCTGGCCGAAGTTCGCCCAACCATCATGACGGCGGTGCCCCGCCTTTATGAAATGCTGTATCAACGCATGAGCCGCACCCTGGAAAAGGAAGGTGGCTTCAAGCTCAAGCTGTTTAATCTGACGCTGCGTCTGGGCCGTAAAAAATATGAAGGGGAGCGCTTGAACCCGATCGAATGGGTCCAAAATCTGGTGTGTGAACTGCTGCTACGCCGCAAACTGCGCCAGCGGTTTGGCGGTCGCCTCAAGGCGATGGTTTCTGGCGGGGGGCCGCTGAATTATGAACTGGGTGTGTTGTTTGTATCGTGTGGCCTGCGCATTTTGCAGGGCTACGGCCAAACCGAATTCAGCCCTGTGGTGTCGTGCAACCGGGCGGAAAACAACAAATTGCGCACCGTTGGCCCGCCCATGCTGGGTGTTGAATGCAAAATCGCCCCGGACGGCGAAATTCTTTTGCGCGGCGAAAGCCTGATGCAGGGTTACTGGAACCTGCCCGAAACCACCGCCCAAACCATTATTGATGGCTGGCTTCATACCGGCGATATCGGCCAGTTGGATGATGAAGGCAACCTGATGATCACGGACCGCAAGAAGGACATTATCGTCAATTCCGGCGGCGATAATATCTCCCCCCAACGGATCGAAGGCTTGCTCACCCTTGAAACCGAAATTGCGCAGGCAATGGTGTACGGCGATGACCAGCCCTATCTGGTTGCCATTCTCTGGCCCGAAGAAGACGTGATGCGCGAATTTGCCCGCGCGAACGGGGTGGAAAACAAAATCGAAATCCTTTCGGAAAATGAAGACTTCCGCAAACTGATCCGAAAGGCCGTAGACCGAGTCAATACCCGCCTTTCCACCATTGAAAAAGTGCGCAGTTTTACCTTTGCCGACAGCGCCTTTAGCATCGAAAACGAAATGCTGACGCCATCGATGAAAATTCGCCGCCATAAAATTCGCGCGGCCTATGAACAACGCATGAAAGCGCTTTATCAGCGCAAACGCCAAAATTAAGAAACCCATCCACAAACGCACAAGCCAGGTATCTGTCAAAGAAATCTGGTTTGTGCGCTAAAGAGACATTGCTTTAGATCGGCACACTACGCCGATTGCCATACTTGTATCCGCATCATTGCCTCCCCAAATAGAAAAATACCGGCAACATACTATCGTACTGATTGCGCGAAACATGGCGTAAATTCATAATCAGGAAATGGAAAACTCACATCGCAATCAAGGGTCTCATACCCACAGGCAGGCGGGAATCTCCACCTTGCCAGCACTGTCATGCGCCGGTTTTTTCCTATTTTTCCTTGCCTGTTGCCTGCTGTTTCTTCTCTCATCCCCGGTTCGCGCCCAGCAGACCTGCCAGCATATCAAGGCCGGTTATAGCTATTATCCGCCTTTTTCCTATCAAACCGCAGATGGCCGGGAAGCGGGTGCCTCGGTAGAGGTTACCAAACGCGCCTTTGCCTACATGAATGTCGATATTGAACTGATACAAATGCCGTGGGCCCGCCTGTTACAGGAAGCCAAAGATGGCCATGTCGACCTCATCACGGCCGCCTACCGCACCGAAGAACGCCAGTCCTGGGCCAGCTACAGCAATATTCCCATTGGTTATGAGCGGATCGTCGCCATCCATGCCCAGACCTTTAACAAAGCCCACATTACCTTAAATGATTTACGCCGCAAACGCGGTTTGATCCGGCGCGGCGACAGCCACGGCCAGATGGTGGACACCGCCATTGCCAAACAGCAACTGGACGTTTTCGAGGTTCCCGAAATCGATGACGGCCTGCGCATGGTCAGTGCCGGTCGGGCCGACTATTTTCTAACCAGCGACGCCGTCGCCCGCAACATGCTAAAACAAAGCACCTTCCCCGAACTGGTATTTGACCGGCTGGAAGTTGATGGCGAGGCCCTTTATACCCTGTTTTCACGCAAAAGCGTCTGTCATCACCTGTTGGCCCGTTTCAACGAAACCGTCCGTGCTCTTTACCGTCACGATTTGATGCCAAACGCTCTGGTGCAGTATTTACGCTCCGTCGGATCACCCATTGTTTTGGGAATGGACAATAAAACCACCCCGTCAATGCTGGGAAACTGACTGCGAATACCACCAGATCAAAACCATCCATCCGCCTGTTTTAGAACAATATCATACTGGAACTTGCCGACATATTCTGCCAAGTTAAAGCTGATAACATCCTGAAATTTCCTCTTGGTTCCGGCGGCATGACGATAGAAAACACGCATCCCACCCTCACGCTGGTGCGCGGGCTTCCCGGCTCGGGCAAATCGACACTGGCCCGCCGTCTCTGCCAGGCCGACAACCACATCCAGCTGGAAGCCGATATGTTCATGACGGATGACACGGGAAATTACCGTTTTTCCAGAGCAAGGCTGGGCGAGGTCCACAAACGCTGCGAAACCGAAACCCTACGCCATTTGCGTGACGGCCACCATGTTGTGGTCGCCAACACCTTCAGCCAGGTCTGGGAAATGCAGCCCTATCTTGATATGGCATCGGATATGGGCATCACGATTCAAATCATCGAATGCCAGGGCCAGTTTAAATCCATCCATGACATTCCAGACCGCAATGTGCGCGAAATGCGCAACCGCTGGGAAAAACTGCCGCAGGTTTGATGGCAGATATCACTGCGCGGCAGAAAATACCTTTTTCAAAACATCGGTTGTCCATTGCCCCGGATTGTTGCGAATTTCGCCTTCCTGCTGGGCCAGGTAATGAAACAGCCCCTTCATCGCCGCATCGGTGGCATAATCAGTCAGAGATGTTTTGACGTCGGGCACCATTGGCAGGCTGTCATACTGGCCCAGCATCTGGTCATAAAGCTGCAAGGCTCCGGTATCAGACAGCGCGTCATTCATCACCGGGCGCATATCCTCGGCAATACGGGTCCCGGAAACTTTTTGCAAATATCGGGTCGCGGCATCATCCGGCCCTTGTAAAATTTCCTTGGCATCGGCGACCGTCATTTTCTTGACCGCATCGACCAGAATATCGCCAGCATTATCCATCGCACTTTCCGCGGCACGGTTCATGCGCAGTTCAATTTCATCGCCATAACTGCCCATCCCGGCCTTGGAAAGCAGGGTTTGTGCGCGTTTTACCGTGGCTGGCAGCGGGATATGCGCCACAGGATCGGCATTAAAGCCATCCTTTTTGCCCAGCATCGCCGTTACCGCACCAATGCCCTTATCAAGCGCCTGACGCAAACCATCGTCCACCACCCCCTGCGACAAACCGGAAAGATTGCCGTTTTTCGTACCAGTCGTACCGGTCGCATCCCCCGACGATGATGCCTCGCCGCCCATAACCGTGCCCAGCGCCTTTTTGGCTGAATTAAAAAACGAATTTTCCGCCTGTGCCGACGGCGTGATTGCCAAAACACCGGCCCCCATAACCATAACAAAAGCCGCGCACGTAATTCTTGATGAAAACAGGGACATAAAAGCAGGCTCCGGTTGGGTGAAATGATCGATAAAGTCTACCCTAACTGATCAAACTTCGCGGCTAAAATATGTTTGTACAAAAAACACCCGGCATCCAAAGATACCGGGTGTTTCAATTACGACCAATCAGGGGTGCAAACCCGGATGGTGGGGTTAATCAGACACTTCAACCTTCTTGCCATTAAGCAGCAACACGCCGCCTTCGGCCGAGACAGGCACCGTCATGCCATCGCGCACGCCACCTTCCAAAATTTGCATCGCCAGCGGGTTTTGCAAATAACGCTGGAACACGCGCTTGAGCGGACGGGCCCCATAAACCGGGTCATAGCCCTTATCGGCCAGCCAGCTTTTGGCGAAGTCATCCAGCTTGAGCGTGATCTTGCGATCCACCAACAGCTTCTCAAGGCGGCCCAACTGGATATCAACGATGTAATCCATCTGGGCACGTTCCAAACGATGGAACAACAACACTTCATCCAACCGGTTCAGGAATTCGGGCCGGAAGGACCCCCGCACCACTTCCATCACCTGGCTGCGCACTTCACTGGTATCGTGCCCTTCACCCAGATTAGACAAAATTTCAGAGCCCAGATTGGAGGTCAGAATGATCAGCGTATTGCGGAAATCCACCGTGCGTCCCTGCCCGTCCGTCAGGCGGCCTTCATCAAGCACCTGAAGCAACACGTTAAAGACATCCGGGTGGGCTTTTTCCACCTCGTCAAACAGCACAACCTGATAGGGGCGACGACGAACAGCCTCGGTCAATGACCCGCCTTCTTCATAGCCAACATAACCGGGAGGGGCACCAATCAGCCGTGCCACGGCATGTTTTTCCATGAATTCGGACATATCAATGCGCACCATTGCCTGTTCATCATCAAACAGGAACTGTGCCAGAGCCTTGGTCAGTTCGGTTTTACCCACGCCTGTCGGCCCCAGGAACAGGAACGAGCCAATCGGCCGGTTCGGGTCCTGCAACCCGGCACGGGCACGCCGCACCGCATTGGAAATGGAACGTACCGCATCATCCTGCCCAACCACACGTCTGCGCAGGACATTTTCCATATCCAGCAGCTTTTCACGCTCGCCTTCCAGCATTTTATCCACCGGAATACCCGTCCAGCGCGACACCACCGAGGCAATATGCTTTTCGGTCACGGCTTCGTCTTTCAGGCCGGTATTGGCCTGATCTTCCTCTGCCTTGACCAGCAGGCGTTCCAGTGCCGGGATTTCCTGATATTGCAACTGCCCGGCCCGCTCCAGGTGACCATCGCGCATCGCACGTTCCAGTTCCCCGCGGGCCTGATCAAGCTGTTCCTTGATATGGGTTGATGCCGCCAGTTCGTTTTTCTGCGCTTCCCATTTCGCGGTCAGCTCGGCAGATTTGTCCTCAAGGTCCGAAAGTTCCTTGTCCAGCCGACCCAACCGGTCCCTGGAGGCAACATCCTCTTCCTTTTTAAGGGCCTCGCGTTCGATTTTCAGCTGAATGATCCGACGGTCCAGTTCGTCAATTTCTTCCGGCTTTGAATCCAGCTCCATGCGTAGGCGAGATGCAGACTCGTCCATCAAATCGATGGCCTTGTCAGGCAAAAAGCGGTCGGTGATATAGCGGTTGGACAGGGTTGCTGCCGCGACCAGCGCGTTATCGGCAATACGCACCCCATGGTGAAGTTCGTATTTTTCCTTGATCCCACGCAGGATCGAAACCGTGTCTTCCACCGTCGGCTCGCTGACAAATACCGGCTGAAAACGCCGTGCAAGGGCGGCATCCTTTTCGATATATTTGCGATATTCATCCAGCGTGGTGGCCCCGACGCAATGCAGTTCCCCACGGGCCAGTTTCGGTTTCAAAAGGTTCGACGCATCCATCGACCCTTCGGATTTACCGGCCCCAACCAGGGTGTGCAATTCATCAATAAACAGGATCACCTCGCCCGCTTCGGCTTCGATTTCGGACAAAACGGCTTTCAGGCGTTCTTCAAACTCGCCACGGAATTTGGCACCGGCAATCAGAGCCCCCAAATCCAGCGACAGCAGCTTTTTGCTTTTCAGGGTTTCGGGCACATCCCCCTTCACAATACGCAGCGCCAACCCTTCGGCAATGGCGGTTTTACCCACACCGGGCTCACCGATCAAAACCGGGTTGTTTTTGGTGCGACGTGAAAGAACCTGCACCGCACGGCGAATTTCCTCGTCCCGGCCAATCACCGGGTCCAGTTTACCGTCACGGGCCGCTTCCGTCAGGTCGCGGGCGTATTTTTTAAGGGCGTCATACTGGCTTTCCGCACCGGAACTGTCTGCCGTGCGGCCCTTGCGCAAATCGTTAATCGCGGTATTCAGCTTTTGCGCCGTCACACCGGCATCCGCCAGCACTTTGCCCGCCACCGATTTGGCATCCAGCGCCAAAGTCAGCAACAGCCGTTCCGCGGTGACATAGCTGTCACCGGCCTTTTTGGCGACCTTTTGTGCTTCGTCTACCAGACGCGCAAATTCGCTGGAAAGGTAAACCTGTGCATTCGCACCCGTTACCTTTGGCAGCTTTGCCAGTTCCTGTTCGGTAAGTTCCAGCGCACGCTTGGCATCCCCGCCCTGTGCCTTGATCAGGTTGGCCGCAAGGCCTTCCTCGTCATCCAGCAGCACTTTAAGCAGGTGAATAGGAACCAATTGCTGATGATTTTCGCGCAGAGCCAACGACTGGGCCGACTGCAAAAATCCCTTGGACCGGTCGGTAAATTTCTCGAATTCCATTATCTGTCACTCCTTGAGCCAACAGGCACATTTCTGCGGACCTTCTTGGAAGCATCCGCGCCAATGATGGTGCTCCCATCTGCCCTTATCTTACAAGAACAGCACAGGAACATCCTTGATATGTGACAAGCTTTTGTCTGCGCAAGTACCCATTCTCACAAACAGGCAAGTTTTTCGCATTTACACTGATTTTAAGAAATCCAACCGGGCGAAACAGCAGGCAAATACCTGAAACAATTATTTATTTTAACACAACCCCACACGCATTTTCCATGCTTTTGCCAATAGCCTCCCCTCAGGCACCGCACATTGTATCACTTGAAAATCAGGACAATTGCGGGCTTGCCGAAGAAGGATGCAGTCTTTAACGTCAACCCTATCAGAATGACGATAAAGGCGTGCCACCACGGCCCTTTACCAACAAACAGGCAAATAAAATGGCAAACGGTGAACTTGGCGCCATCATGCGCTATCCGGTCAAGGGGCTTCGCGGTGTTGAAATAAACACGGCCACCATCAATGCAGGAACAATGATCCAGGATGATCGCCGCTACGTGCTGGCCAGCAGTACATCGCTTGGTCAGGGCGGGCTGGATGGCTGGGCACGCAAAAGCAATTTCCTGCAACTGGTTAACACGCCAAAACTTGCCGAACTGGGCATCGATTATAACGATGAAACCACGACCCTGGCTATTTCGCGCAACGGTCGCACCATTTGCAAAGGCAACCTCGAAGATGCGATGGGCCGCACCGTGATCGAGGATTTCCTCTCTGCCTTTCTGAAAAACGACATTGCCGGTTCGCCTAAAATCATGTCAGTACCCGGCACCCATTTTGGCGACATGGAACAGCCTTATATTTCGCTGCTCAATCGCGACTCGATCCGCGATTTTGGCGACCGCATCGCCAGCCAGCCTGTGGACCCGATGCGCTTTCGCGGCAACCTTTTGGTGGATGGCCTGCCCGCCTGGTCGGAACTGGAATGGCACGAAAACCAAAAAATCACCATTGGCGATGTTTCCTTTCGCATGATCCACCCCATTACCCGCTGCAAGGCCACCTCGATCAACCCCGATACCGCGCAATCCGATATCAATGTGCCGCTTTTGCTGCGCAAGGGGATGAACCACCTTTTTATGGGGGTTTATCTGGAAGCCACCAGCAGCGGCACGATCAAACCGGGTGACAGTATTTCGGTGGCCTGAGGTTAGGGTTCCAAAGCCTTTTTCTCGCTGTCAAAACGTGGGCGGACGGGTTGCCAAAAGGCGGAAGGCATCGTCTTCCGCCCATTGCAGGCGCGCGGCACGAATAGGCGGCAGTTCCTTGCAAAACAGCAATTGTGTGTCTGGCGGCATCCGGGCAACCTCGACCGAGGTCATCATCGGGTCCTTATCCCGGCTGCGTAAATGCACAGGAGCGTCGCTTTGCGTACTGCTTTTACCCGTATCGGCAAAGCGCGACATCGCCGTCAATCCGGCGGCCCAATCCAGATCAAACGCGCCATCCTGCCCGTAAATCTGCACAACATCGCTACGCCCCACCACATTTTCCCAATTGTGGCACACATCCATCACCGCGCTGACGCCGGAAAAACACGGCCACAATATCAGCCCCGCATTGCCATTGCCGCCCCCGCCCAGCAACCGTTCAAGCTGCACCATCCGCCCCAGCGTTTCGACCCGGTCCAACATCACCAGATATGACGGCAATTGCCGCCCATCACGACTGGAAATCAGCAATAACAGGCATCCCAGCATCGCCCGACACCAGGCCAGCAACGGAACGTCATAACTTTCGGGTGGCGTCCCAATAACAAATATCGATGCCCCCCGTTCGGTAATATCTTCCAGGGTAAAACTTGTATTGCGGGTGGCATTTTCAACCGGCCCCAAATCGAACACGGCGGTTGCGTTCCGGCAGGCTTCCAGAATTGCAGCACGCTGCTCTTCGGGCATGTCCAGGATCGACAGCGCGATATCGCAAATGCGCCCTTCCGCAACATCAATATCCATCAATTCACCCAGCAACGGGTAAAACCGATGCGGGGGCAATGTCAGGTTCCGGCGCATCTCGGCCAAGTGGCGGGCATTTTCATTTTCGTTACGATAGGTATGCAGGATCAGCCCCTGTAACAGGACACGCGCGACACGGGCATCCTGCGGGTCCAGATCTTGCACAAAATGCGGTGCCAGCAAAAGATCGGCAATCATGCCCGCATCCGTCACCAGCGATGCCCCCTCGGGACGCATAAAATCAAGCGGGTTGAACCTGTCCGATGTGCTGCCCGATCGCCCGAACGGGTCCAGCACAATCACCTTTTGTCCCAATTGGGCACGCCGGTCGCGCACGGCTTTGCACACCAGGCCGTCATTTTCAAAAACCAGCAAATTATCCCGGCTGGTCAGGGCATTGGGGATGACGCTGCTTTGGTAAAAATCAAGGGACGCATTGCAAAATGTCATCAGTCGCCGGACCGATTGCAAACCAATCATCACCGACGTTTCCAGCACCCGCCCCAAATATATTTGCGGGTCCGCCGCCAGCACACCAGCCTGCTCCAGGGTGCTCTTATCCGCCCAGTGGTCATTGCGTTTTTCTTCTGCGGCCTCTTGTACGGCGGATGGCTCAGCTGGTTTTGTGTTTTGGGGGCTGTCCGTCAAATAAGGGGCGAGCAGGCCCACAAATAGCCGAACCACCAGCGGTATCACGCCGCAGGTCAACCCGGCCAGAATCAGCGCCTCGTCATGTGCGGTCATGCCGATCACCACAACAAGCGCGCCCAGCGCCAGCATCAAAACCATCAATACCCTGAAGCCAGCAGGCCCCATTGCATCCTCCCCAATCACCCGCCCCAATCAACGGGATCTCATTCGCCTGCCCGCACAGGCTGATTTCTCAGCCAGCCCGACACTTCCCTTGCCGATTATTCCTGGTTACGGCCCGGTTTGCTGCCCGCTTTCTCGCTTCATCGATCCCGCTACACCCCGGCCGCCCACGCCTCGCCATTACCAGCGTGCCGGTGGCGGATGATTTTCGTGCCTTGGCACAATCACAACCGCCCCAAAAACAGAACGATCATTCCATATTTTTACTTGAAAATCAGAAAACGAACGGAAACCCGACGGCCAAACAGTACAAAACCTTATACCATCACAGGATGCAGGTTTATACCGAACGCAAAGCGCCTTGCACAGTCGCAGTGTGTAATAATCCGAAACTGTTTATCGATAAAAACCAACCCCACAAAGCAAAATCCCCGACCATGAAAGGATCGGGGATTTTAAAAATCATGCCATCATACAAAGCGATAATGGATCAGGCGGAAACCTTTTCAGTTTCGCTTTCGTTGCCTTCTTCCCCGTCTTCACGGCTGCCAACGCGGCTGCGACCACGGCGTGCTGTCGGATGACGGCCCCGTGTCCGGGTGGTCGAGGCAGCACGCTTGCGCGGCTTCTTCTCTTCACCGGTTTCGCCATCATCTGCTGCAACGGCATCCGCAGGGGCTGCAGAGGCGGAAGGAGCATCATCGCCACTTACCGCAACCGGCGCATCGTTATCGGTAGCGGAATTTTCAGCAGCCTTTGCAGCCGCCGTTTTGCGCGGAGCACGCGGCGTTGTGGTCCGCCGGGCGCGTGTTGCACGTTTCGGTGCAGCATCCGCATCAGCACCACCATCAACATCCGATGTTTCCGGTGCGCTTGCAGCGGCAACAGTGGCATCGTCCGCCGCAACACCAACGCCCTGATCTGCAGCACCCACCGTTTCATCGGCGGCATCCGCATTCTCGGCCTTGGGTTTGCGTGTGGTACGGGTGCGGGTTGTCCGCGGAGTCCGTGCCGGTTTGGCATCGTCCTGTCCGCTGGCCGCATTTTCCGGCCCGCTCTGGTTCACCGCTACCGCAACATTACCCGCATCACCATGCGTCGCAGCACCATTCTTTTCGGCGGCTACTTCCGGTGCGGAAGCATCGTCGTTGCGCTGCTCTGCATTGTTATGGCGGTTCCCGCGCTGATCGTTGTTGTGACGATCATTGTTATTGCGGTCATTATTGTTCCGATCGCCGTTGTTGCGATCGTTATTATTCCGGTCATTGCGGTCTGAACGGGGTTGCGAGTCACGGCGCTGGTTTTCCCATTCGATGGCCGACTGCAAAATGCGATAATAATGTTCGGCATACTGGTAATAATTTTCCGCCAGAACAGGATCGTCGGTGCAGTCTTTTGCCAGCGACACGTATTTTTCGTAAACCTGTTGGGCATTACCGCGCACACGCCCGTCCGGACCGTTACTATCGTAATTCTGAAATTTCGGATTTACAGGACGTTTATTAGGCTGTGGCCGCCCGCGCGGACGTTTATTGTTATTTCTCATATCAACATACTGTTGGCGTTGAGGACACCCGGGGGCATCACAATCGTGCCCCGGAACCAATCCGTCTGAAAAAACACATTTCCCGAAAAACAGTACCGGCCAAACGGTACCGTCTGAAATCAACCGAAGACCAATCTGAGGAACGGAGATTTGTTACTGTTTACAGGGGAACACGGCGCAATAAGAAAGCGCGTCAGGCACCCGGCCTGCTCAGGACAAACTATATGTCTTGCAGGCGTATTCCAACTGTTTTTTTCCGTTCTTTCAATTTTTTTACAACCTCTTCGTCTGAATTGACATACAGGTCATGCTATCCGTAAACGCAAATGCGTAACAGACGCACAATTAACCCCTTCTGCCCTGATAACAGGCATAATTTAATTAAAACAGCCGTTCAGGCAGGTCCATTATCGTTCTTTTGCCCGCTCACACATCGCACAATCCCGCCAAGGTCACGGCGGTCGGCGATGGCATCAAATCCGTGCTGTATCAACAGGGCCCGAACCGCATCTTCCTGGCCCTGGCCAATTTCAAAAATAACCTGCCCGCCAGGCCGCACCAACTGTGCCGCAACACCGGCCAAAATACGATAGGCCCCAAGCCCGTCAGCCCCGTCGCTTAACGCACCATAGGGGTCGTATTCGCGCACATCGGGTGCCAGACCCGCCATTTCATGATGCGCAATATAGGGTGGGTTTGATATCATGATATCAAACCCGGACGCGATTGTCTCTTGCGACAGGTTTTCCATCCAGTCCGACACCACAAATTCACAGCGCGCCGCAAGCCCCAGGGCAACGGCATTTTCCTGCGCGCAGGCCACCGCCCCGGCACTTATATCCACGCCCAGGCCCCGCGCCGCTGGCACATCACCCAAAACCGACAGGATCAAACAGCCCGTCCCGGTGCCAAAATCAATTATCTGCGGGGCATCAAACCGCCCGGCACATTCAATCGTCCATTCCACCAGCGTTTCACTATCGGGGCGCGGGTCAAGGGTATCTTCTGTCACCTTAAAGGTATGACGCCAAAAATCGCGTTTTCCAAGGATGCGCGATACCGGCTCGTGCGCCAGACGTCGGGCGATCATGGCGCGAAACTGCTGCGCATTTTCCGGCATCACACGGTCTTCCGGCCACGCCAGAATGCGGCTGGCATCCACCCCACAGGCCTCGGACAGTAAAATGCGCGCATCCAGCCGGGCATTTTCAGTACCGGCCTCGCGCAATGTCGCAACCGCCCAGGCCATTAAACTGCCCAGTGTGTCGGGGGCATGTTCCGGACGGTGGGGCATCATATCAGGCTCAATTCTCGATTTCGGCCAGTTTTTGCGCCTGATCTTCTGAAATCAGGGCATCAATCATTTCATCAACTGCCGGGCCTCCGGTGATAAAATCATCCAGCCGATACAGCGTCACGTTAATCCGATGATCCGATACCCGCCCCTGCGGGAAATTATAGGTGCGAATGCGTTCGGACCGGTCGCCAGAGCCCACCTGCGATTTACGGTCTGCCGCACGGGCGGCATCCTTGGTTTCGCGTTCATGGTCATACAGGCGCGTCATCAGCATTTTCATGGCCTTGGCCTTGTTTTTATGCTGCGACTTGTCTTCCTGACAGGATGCCACAACCCCGGTCGGAATATGGGTGACACGCACGGCACTATCGGTGGTGTTCACATGCTGCCCGCCCGCGCCCTGCGACCGATACGTATCAATGCGCAAATCCTTGGGGTCTATATGCACGTCAACTTCTTCGGCCTCGGGCAAAACCGCCACGGTTGCCGCAGATGTATGAATACGCCCGCCGGTTTCCGTGACCGGCACACGCTGCACACGGTGCACGCCACTTTCATATTTCAGGCGGGCAAACACGCCAGCACCCGAAACATTAACCACCACTTCCTTAAACCCGCCCAGGTCGTTTTCGTTAACGTCCATCAGTTCAAACCGCCAGCCACGCGTTTCGGCATAACGCTGATACATGCGATACAAATCCGCCGCAAACAGGGCGGCTTCTTCACCGCCCGTCCCGGCGCGAATTTCCAAAATGGCGTTCTTTTCATCTGCCGCATCCTTGGGCAGCAGCATCAACTTTACTTCGTGTTCAGCATCGGGCAGTTTTTCCAGCAATTCTTGGCGTTCGGCTTCCGCCATTTCGCGCATTTCACGATCGGAATCCGGGTCGGCCAGCAATTCCTTCACCCCGGCCAGATCATCATGCAGGCGTTGAAAAACCTCAATCTTTTCGACAACCGGCAGCAATTCGGCATATTCGCGCGACAATTTGGCAAAGCTGTCCGAATCACCCGCCCCGCCGGAAAGCAGGGATTTAAGCTCGTCAAACCGGCGCACAACACCATGCAGCTTTGCTGGGTCCAAACTCACGCTTTATTCTCCTGATCTGTATCTGCCGGGTCGAACGAGTCTACCGGGTCTGAATTGTCTTTCCGGCCTTCGTCATCCGGCGAAAGCGGAAACAACCGCCCAAGCAATTTCTGCGCCTTGACCCATTCCATTGTCCCGGCCCCACCCGTGGTGGCTGCTAGGTCTTTAAGGGCTTGTGTCGGTGCATGCAACAGCCGATTAACCAAAAGCCGGGTTGCCTTTTCCGCATCCCCATGACTTTCGGCCAATGCCGCTGCCCGCACCGCATCAAAATGCTGGCGCAATTCGGCAAGGGCGGGCACGGCGGCCCGTTCGGCCCGCACACGAACAAAATGGTCCACCTCGGCTTCCACCATCGCCCAGGCTTCGTCGGCCTTTTCCTCGCGTCCGCCGCGTCCTTCGGCGGCAATCTTTTCCAGGTCTTCCAGACGGTAGAAAAACACTTCCGAAATATCGTCAACCTGCGGGTCGATATCACCGGGAACAGCGGTATCAATCATCAAAACCGGGCGATATCGCCTGCGCTTGACTGCCGCAAGCGCAATATCGTGATTGATCAAATACCGGCGCGATCCGCCTGCCGTTAACACAATGTCGGCCTCGGCCAGCAACCGGTCCAGATCGCCCATATCCGACCAGTGGCATTCAAGACGTCGCGCCACCAGCCGCGCCCGCGCCGTTAACCGGTCGGCCACCATAATCCGGCCAATGCCGCGTTCGGCAAGGGAGGCGGCAATCAGCTCGCCCATATCGCCCGCCCCGGCCAGCAACAGCGAACAATTTCCAATATCCCCGTGCAAATCGCGTGCGACCGACTGCGCCGCCGCCGCAATCGATACCGCGCCCTGGCCAATACCAGTCTGGCTGCGCACCCTTTTGGAAATGGCATAGGCAGTCTGGTAAACCTGTTCCAGTTCACGGCCCACCAGCCCGTGGGCGCGGGCAATTTTGTGGGCATCCTTGATCTGGCCGAAAACTTCCGGTTCGCCAATCACCAAGCTATCGAGCGAGGATGACACGGCAAAAACATGCCGCAGGGCTTCGCGCCCGGTGCGAATATATAATTCCGCCGCCAACTGGTCCCGGTCCAGGTCGGCCCAGAGCGCCATCAGGTCGATCACCCGTTCCCGACCCCGTTCGGCTTCATTCGCCAACAGATGGATTTCGGTGCGATTGCAGGTCGAAACCACAACCGCCTGGCCCAGCCGAGCCTGGGTGATCACACCCAAAAACTGCGGCAAACGGGCTTCATCAATGAAAAGGCGGTCGCGCGTTTCCTCACCGGATCGCCGGTGGTTGGTTCCAACCACCATCAAGCGGTCCAGCGGCCAGTCTCCGGCTTCCTCGCGTGCGGCCGCCTCGCTCACCAGGTCATCACCTCTTGCCAATCACACCAATCAGGCTGTCAATCGCAACTTCCTGTTGCTCGCCCGCATCCAGGTCACGCAAAACGGCAATGCCTTTTGCCAGTTCATCGTCGCCGATGATCACGGCCATTTTGGCATTTGCCTTGTCTGCCCGTTTCAGGCGTTTTTTCATATTGCCCGAATAACCCAGCTCAACCGCAATGCCCGCCTCGCGCAGTTGCTGCGCCAGTATGCGGCAACGGCTTTCGGCGGCATCGCCCATCGGCACCAGGGCCACCGGGCGCGGTGCCGCGGGCACATTTTCCACCATCATCGCCAGGCGTTCAACACCGGCTGCCCAGCCTACACCGGCTGTTTGCGGACCACCCATTGTTGAAATCAGGCCATCATAACGGCCACCGGCCATAACCGTACCCTGCGCACCAAGGGTGCTGGTGACAAACTCAAAGCAGGTATGGCAATAATAATCCAGCCCGCGCACCAAACGCGGGTTAAGCTGGTAATTAATGCCAATATCGGCCAAACCGTCGGTCAATTGTTTGAAGAACGTTTGTGAATATTCGTTCAGATACTCACCAAACATTGGCGCATTCGCCACCAGTTCGCGGTCGCCTTCATCCTTGGAATCCAGAATACGCAACGGGTTTTTCTCAAGCCGGTTACGGCTGTCTTCCGACAGCTTGTCAAAATGGCCCTTGAAATAATCTACCAGCACGTCGCGGTACGCCGCCCGGCTTTCCGGATCACCAAGGGTGTTAAGTTCAAGGGTGATGTTATCCCACAAACCCAGCGCCTTAAGGATATGGGCGCCATAGGCAATTACCTCGATATCGCCAGCAACCTGTTCAACGCCCAGCAACTCCACACCGATCTGGTGGAACTGGCGCTGGCGGCCCTTTTGCGGGCGTTCATATCGGAACATCGGCCCGTAATAACACACCTTCACCGGTGACATTTGCTGCATGCCATTGGAAATATAGGCCCGCGCGATCCCGGCGGTGTTTTCCGGTCGCAACGTAATGCGTTCCCCGCCGCGATCCTCAAAGGTGTACATTTCCTTGGTCACAACGTCGGATGTATCGCCAAGAGTACGGGCAAAAACGTCGGTAAATTCAAAGATCGGCGTGGTCATGCGATGATAACCATACAGCTCGCCAATGGCGCGGGCAGTTTCCGCAATATGGTCCTGTACCCGGTTTTCTTCGGGTAAAAGGTCATGTGTGCCACGGACGGGTTGAAGCGATGCCACGTTCTATCTCCGATATTTTTGCTGTTTTACAAATCAGGCGGGACGCCTGCGCACGAAAATAGCCTTCCGCCGGGATGGCGGAAAGCCCTAATTGCGCTTTACGCCTGCTATTCTGCGGCGGCCTTGGCGGCCTCGATTTTTGCCGCCCGTTCCTCGACCAGTTCCACAATATGGTCCACCATTTTTTCGGTGCTGATATTATGGTCCGGGCGGCCGGAAATATACATTTTATGGTTACCGCCCCCGCCACCGGTCAGGCCGATGTCGGTTTCGCGGGCTTCACCGGGGCCATTGACGATACAGCCAATGATGGACAGCGAAATGGGGGTCGAAATATGCGCCAGGCGCTTTTCCAGTTCGGCCACCGTATCCACCACGTTAAAGCCCTGCCGCGCACAGGACGGGCAGGAAATGATTTGCACACCCCGGGTCCGAAGGCCCAGCGATTTCAAAATATCAAACCCGACATGGATTTCCTCGACCGGATCAGCCGACAGCGACACGCGCAACGTATCGCCAATCCCGGCCCATAAAAGGTTGCCCATCCCGATGGATGATTTCACCGTCCCACCGCGCAATCCACCGGCCTCGGTAATGCCCAGATGCAGCGGGTAATCACAGGCTTCAGCAAGGCCATAATAAGCCGCAACCGCCAAAAACACATCCGATGCCTTAACCGAAATTTTAAATTCGCGGAAATCAAGGTCTTCAAGAATGCGTGCATGGTTCAGCGCACTTTCGACCATCGCTTCCGGGCAGGGTTCGCCATATTTTTCAAGCAATTCGCGTTCCAGCGACCCGGCATTGACACCAATACGCATCGAACAGCCATGATCCTGGGCCGCCTTCACCACTTCGCGCACCCGGTCGGTCGAACCGATATTGCCGGGATTGATGCGCAGGCAGGCTGCCCCGCTTTCGGCAGCTTCAATCGCGCGTTTGTAATGAAAATGAATGTCGGCAACGACGGGCACACTAACCTGTTTAACGATGTCCTTTAACGCCAGCGACGATTCCTGATCCGGGCAGGAAACACGCACAATGTCGGCACCGGCTTCTTCAAGACGATGGATTTGCGCAACCGTGCCAGCAACATCCGTGGTCAGGGTGTTGGTCATGGACTGCACCGAAATCGGCGCATCCCCGCCAACCTCTACATTGCCGACACGAATTTTGCGGCTTTTGCGGCGTTCAATATCACGATAGGGGCGGACACTCATTTGCGGACCCGTAGCCTTTGTTGGAACACGGTGATCTTCAGGCCTGTATATAGCTTATCCCCTGCCAGGAAGAAACCGTTCCGCACAGGTTTTTCAACGTGTTTTTGTGACAGTTACGCAAAAGGCGGCCCAGGATAAGGCCGCCTTTTGTATTTTCGCGCCCATAACAGATGTTTACGGGGTCTTTTTCTCGGCAACAGATGCCTGAATATCATCAGGATTGAGCGAATAATCAGCAATGACCTGACCATAAGACCCAACCGGCAGGCTCTTGGCTCCATCAACGCTGATCGACAAAGCCCCGGCATTCCCTACCTCAAGCTTCAGGCCCGGACGGTTGGGAACACGGTAAACGTCACCGGCACTCAGCATCCGGGTCAGTAGAATATTGCCGTCATCCTCGCGAATACGAACCCAGCTGGTTTCGTTGGCCGAAATGGTCACGCGGCTATCGGTATTAACGGCACCAAAAACACGTCCACCACCGGCATCCCCCACTTCCGGTGCAGCAGGAACCGACGCGACCTCTGGCGTGCCAGCAGTTTGCGGGGTATTGGGCGCACGCGGTGGAACCGGAATATTGCCCTGATCCGGCATGACGGACGCTGCCTGACCAGAAGGCGCTGTTGCCGCACCATTTGTCGCAGCCCCATTTGCCGGGGCATTGGTGGCAACAGGCATGTCATTGGCATTTGCCGGTGACGCGCCCTGAGAGCTTCGAGAACCCTCGACACCTTGGGCATCCGCAACACCCGTTGCGGTGTCGCCTGCACCGGTGACAATACCGGTCTCGTTCATATCAGGTTCGGCAAACATGCCATCAACCGTGCCGGAAGCCTGATCATTCATGCTTTCGGATGCCTGCGCCGACGGAGAGGTCCCCATCTGCGGGCCCGAAGATGACGGGCCAACTTCGGCGGCATGAGCCTCGGCGGCATTTTCCAGCGTGCGTTCACGGCTCGCGGCACCATTTCCGGTCGCAACCGGTGCCGATTCCCCAGGTACAGCGCCATCCATTTTCATGCTGTCTGGCAAAGGTTCAACCAAATCGGCAATGGTTTTGCCCTGGCTGGATAAATAATACCAGCCGCCATACGCCACGATCCCCAGTACGGCGGCAATTAGCATCATTGCGCCACCGGGAACCCGGCTTTCCTGAACCGGCTTGGGAAAACTCAGCTGGCTGCGCACGGCAGGCGCATTGCTCTCTTCCTTGTAGCGGCGGACAATTTCCTTACCATCCAGCCCAAGGTGCTCTGCATATCCCTTAACAAAGCCCAAACCATATGGTCCGCCCGGCAGGGCGTCATAATCGCCGTTTTCAATCGCTTCAAGATAGACTTTGCGAATCCGCAACAGTTGCGCAACGCCCTCAAGGCTTTGCCCATGCGTTGTTCGCGTGTGCCGCAATAACCGGCCAACAGTCGTCTTTTCAGCGTTTAAATTAGCCTGTGATTCCATACTCATATCATTTGATGGTGCACTGCCAGGCAGCGGTTTGAACCGCAAGCGCCCTCTTGGTGGCACATCCAAATGATCTTCCTTTCGCTTTCCGATCGCCAACTCCCGCACCCCCACGTTACGATCCAGCAACAAACTAGCAAATACCCCAGCCAAAAGCGATTGTTTTTAAAGTTTTACACCATGATCTATTGCGAAAGCCTTAAGACCGGACCTAAGACTTTTGCTAGGGCTGTCAAGGAGCGAGAGAACGTATTGTTCAACACTTCTTGCATTCATACTTCTAACCATCTCCTTAACCGGACCAACCGATGCCGGCGCCATTGACAAACGCCGCACCCCCAGTCCGATCAATGCCATCGCCTCAAGCGGACGCCCGGCCATTTCACCACAAATGGTCAGGCGCACATTCCGGTCATTGCACAATCCCACAAGGTGCTTCAAAAATGTAAAAACACCGGGTGACAATGTGTCATATCGACCTTCAAGACGCGGATTTCCGCGATCTGCAGCAAACATGAACTGCAACAGGTCGTTGGTCCCGACCGAAAGGAAATCCACCTGGCCCAACAGGCTGTTTGCCTGCCATATCAGGGCCGGAACCTCCAGCATCGCACCAACCTTGACCGAACGTGGCACAAAGCCCCGTCCTGCTTCACGTTCAAGCTGCCGGTCAAGCAGTTGTTTGGCAGCTCTGAATTCTGCCACCTCTGCTATCATCGGGAACATGACATGCAAATCACGGTCATGGGCCGCACGGATCAGGGCACGCAACTGGTGCACCAGAACCGCCGGACGGTCCAGAGTGATCCGGATCGACCGCCAGCCCATCGCCGGATTTTCCTCGGTCATATCCTGCCAATAGGGCAATAATTTGTCACCGCCCACATCGAGGGTGCGAAAAACGACCGGGCGTCCTTCGGCCTGCTCGAAAATACGGTTATAAAGCCGTGTCTGGTCCTCGATATCGGGCATGGCAGATCGCACCATGAACGGTATTTCGGTCCGATAAAGACCAATGCCATCCGCACCGCTTTCAATCACATGGGGCACGTCAATCAGCAAACCCGCATTGATGTTAAGCGATATGCTCACATCGTCATGGGTTTGCGCGGGCAAATCACGCATTTGCGCATAAAGCGCCTTGCGCTCTGCCCGTGCCTTCAGGGCCCCGTCGATAACGGAACGCACATCCTCGCTGGGACGCACGAACAATTGCGCGTTGTCGGCATCAACAATAAGTGGATCGCCACCTTCGACCTTGTCAAGAACCCCCTTTACACCACCAAGCACCGGAATATCAAGGGCGCGGGCAACAATGGCAACATGCGATGTATGCGACCCTTCCTCAAGGGCAAGGCCGCGCAAACGGGTATGATCGTAATCCAGCAATTCCGCCGGGCCGATATTGCGCGCCACCAAAATGATATCATCCGGCAAATTGCCAAATGCCGGGGACTGGAACTGCCCGGAAAGATGCTGCAACAGCCGGTTTGCCAGATCTTCCAGATCATGCAGCCGTTCGCGCAAATAGGGGTCTGTTACCTGGGCCATGCGGGCACGGGTATCATCATGCACCTTTTGCACCGCGGCTTCTGCCGTCAGGCCGGTATTAACCGCCTCGGTAATGCGGTTCAGCCAGCCGGTATCCTTGGCAATCATACGATAGGCATCAAGGATATCGCCGGTATCGTCCCCGCCGCCCAGGTCAATCGCGCCAACGGCTTCGACCATGCGGTCAAGATGTTTTTGCAGGCCGCGCATGGCTGTGCGCAGGCGGGTCAGTTCCTCCTGCGGGTCCTCGGCGACCATACGGTCGATCACGATGCGCGGTTCATGCAAAACCGCTGTGCCCTTGCCAATGCCCGGTGCCAGCCGCGCGCCCGACAGGCGCAGGGGCAACAGGGCAATGCCATCCGCCGGGATCAGTTCGTCACGGTTAACCAGTTCGCCGCCAGCCACCATTTCGGCCAGCACCATCGCGACATTTTCAAGGGCTTCCTGTTCGTCCTCGGTATATTGGCGCTCGGTCCGGTTCTGTACCGCCAAAACCCCAATGATCCGGCCCCCACGCAAAATGGGCACGCCAATCATGGAATGATAAATTTCTTCACCGGTTTCCGGGCGGTAGGCAAAATTGGGGTGTGACTGGGCATCACGCAAGTTAAGCGGCCTTGCATGGGCCGCCACATACCCCACAATCCCCTCGCCTGTGCGCAGGCGCGTGCGATGCACGGCCTCGGCAGCCAGGCCACATGTGGCAAAAAGTTCAAGCACTTCGCCCGCCCGCATCACATAGACCGAACACACCTCGGCAACCATGTCGGCGGCGATGATGGTCACGATCTTGCCCAGGCGCTCTTCTGCACTGCCTGGTCCGGCCATAACGTCGCGCACCCGTTTTAACAGGCGACGCGGACCGGTAACTGCAGCGGGCGAAATGCTCATAAGGTTTAAATGTCTCTTTGTGCGAAGGATTGAACGGCCTGTTCAACAAGATCAGCCAGAATTTCCGAAACCGGCTGTTCTTTCTTTACCATACCAACCGATTGTCCCGCCATGACAGATCCGTTTTCAACGTCCCCGTCTACAACAGCACGGCGAAGTGCGCCCGCCCAGAAATGTTCGATTTCCAGCTGCGCGGCCCCCTGTTCGAGTTGACCGGCGCGGAACTTGTCAATCACCTCGCGCTGCACATTCATGAAGGCTTCGGTCCCCTTGTTGGTCAGGGCGCGCACCGGGATCACCGGGAAACGGTCATCAAGCTGCACGGTGGTCACGGCTTCACGCGCACTGGCACGGATAAAGGCCTTTTTAAAGGCCGGGTGGGCAATACATTCGCTGGCACAAACCAGGCGGGTGCCAACCTGCACCCCTGCGGCACCCATTTCCAGGAATGATGAAATCGCTTCACCCCGGCCAATGCCACCGGCACAAAAAATCGGCACATCGCGAATTTCGGGCAAAATTTCCTGCGCCAGCACGGTTAACGACACCGGGCCAACATGCCCGCCCGCTTCGCTGCCTTCAATCACCAGGGCATCCGCACCAGAGCGCGTCAGCTTTTTCGCCAGCACCAGTGCCGGGGCAAAACAGATAACTTTGGCAAATTCCTTGACCGCCTTGATCGAAGCGGACGACGGCAACCCACCGGCCAGCACCACATGACCAACATTTTGTTTACGGCAAACCGCAATCAGGTCATCAAGCTGCGGGTGCATGGTGATCAGGTTAACGCCAAACGGCTTGCTGGTCATTTCCTTGGTGGCGGCAATTTCGGCTTCCAGCAGTTCCGGCCCCATCGAGCCGCAGGCAATGACGCCAAAGCCACCGGCATTTGAAACCGCAGCCACAAGGTGACGTTCGGAAACCCACGACATCGCACCAGCCATGATAGCATATTCGGTACCCAGGAATTGCTTGCCGGGCGCCCACAGTTTTTCCAGGCGGTTGCGCGCTGCCGCAAATTTCGGATCGTTCATATAGTTTTACCCCAATTTAGGAATGCAGGACACGGCGTGGTCCCTGTCAGGATACAGTCCTGAAAATATCACCGGAAGGACAGTCAGCATGACAGTCAAAATCGGGGAAAAGCCATAAAAAGTGGCAATTTATTCCGGTTACGGCATCAAATACCGTCGCGATCTGCCAGACGGGCCATCCGTCGGATCGCCCGGATTTGCACGGTCTGCTCTCCCGCCAACCGCCGAAAGACACCCATCTTTCTACGGTTATGCTTCGCCCATCCGTACAAATCCGGGCGACCATTCAATCATATTTCAGGGTCTGCACCCCATGTCATCATAATGGCCGAAACAAAATGTTCCAGCCCCGATATGCTTTAAATATCGATCGTGTAACACCGCCCGGGCTTCAAATACAACCGGGCGGTGTTACAAAACAGTTTATTCGGCGTCCAGGCCATAGGCTGTGTGCAAGGCGCGCACGGCCAGTTCGGTATATTCTTCGGCGATGAGAACGCTGACCTTGATCTCGGATGTCGAAATCACCTGGATGTTGATGCCCTTTTCAGACAGAGTTTCAAACATCTTGCGGGCCACACCAACATGGGATCGCATACCAACACCAATGATCGACACCTTGGTGACGTCGGATGTGCTTAACAGTTCCTGATAGGCAATTTTATCGCGGTTGCCTTCAATCACCTTTAACGCACGCTGAAATTCACCGCGCGGCACGGTAAAGGTCATATCCGTGCTATTGCCATTTTCCGATATGTTCTGAACGATCATATCGACATTGATATTGGCTTCGGCCAGCGGGCCAAAAATGGTGGCAGCCGTTCCCGGCTTGTCGGCAACCTTCACCAGGGTAATCTTGGCTTCGTCCCGGCTATAGGCAATTCCGCTAACGACTTCCTGTTCCACGATTTCGTCCTCGTCTACAACAAGTGTACCTTCTGCATCACTAAAGGTCGACCGCACCTGTACCCGCACGCGATGGTTCATGGCCATCTCGACCGAACGGGTTTGCAGGACTTTCGCCCCCAGTGATGCCAGTTCCAGCATTTCTTCGTATGTAATTTTTTCGATCTTGCGCGCCTTGGGCACAATGCGCGGGTCGGTGGTGTAAACACCATCCACATCAGTATAGATGTCGCAACGATCCGCCCTTAGGGCTGCTGCCAGCGCCACCGCCGATGTATCAGACCCGCCACGCCCCAGCGTGGTAATACGGTTATCGGGTGCTATCCCCTGGAAACCGGCCACACACACCACTTCGCCACCATCAAGGCGTTTATCAAGTTCGGTGGTGTCGATCTCCCTGATCCGCGCCTTGGCATGGGCACCATCCGTCTTGATGGGAATTTGCCAGCCCAGCCAGGACCGCGCCGGCACATCCATGCTTTGCAGCGCCATTGCCAGCAGGCCAACCGTTACCTGTTCCCCCGACGAGACGATCACATCATATTCGCGTGCGTCATAAAGCGGGGATATGGCATCGGCCCAGCCAACAAGTTCATTGGTTTTGCCCGACATCGCCGAAACAACAACAGCAACCTGATTGCCCGCGTCAACTTCGCTTTTGACGCGACGGGCAACATTCTTGATTTTTTCAATATCGGCGACGGATGTGCCACCGAACTTCATGACAATACGGGCCATGAAAATTCCCCGTTATGCTTGCCTGCACATCTCGCCAGCCGAAATGCCAGGTCTTTGGTTTCCGCCAGTTTCACAGCTCACAAGCCCGTCATAGAAACAGGCCCTGATCAAGGCGGCGATATCAATACTGCCATAACGCCTGCGAAACAAGCATGAAGGCATTGTTAATCCCCGCGAACGCAACTTTTAATCAATCATCTGTCGCAAAGCTTAAAATAACGCATAAACGCTGGCTAAATCCCGCACAACTATGAAATTATCATGCGGGAATGATAAAATCGCCAAACCGGCTTTGGCGTCACCAAATCCCCCTGTTCCGGAGCCCCAAATGCCGCTGCAGTCCCCATCCGCTGTCATCGGGAAAACCATGATCATTTTTGATGTTGGCGAAACCCTGGTCAGCGAAACCGCCATCTGGCATCGCATTGCCGGGCATCTTGACCTGCCCCCTTTTACCGTGTCGGCTGCAGCAGGCATTGCGCTCGCGCGCAATTGCGGGTTCGAGGCCATCCTCAAACAATTGGGCGATTTTTCCGCCACCCCGGGTGAACCCTGGCGCCGCCCCGACCTTTTGTCTTTCACCGCCGACGACCTTTATGACGATGTGCTGCCCGCCCTTGAACGCCTTGCCTGCCACGGCCACAAAATTGGCATTTGCGGCAACCAGCCAGCGTCATCCGAAGAAATTCTGGCAAATCTGCCCTGCCAGATAGACTGGCTCTCAAGCTCCGCCCGGCTGAAATGCAAAAAGCCCGACCCGGCCTTTTTCCACGCCATTGTCGATCAAACCGGCCACGCTGCGGAAAATATCGTTTATGTCGGCGACCGGCTGGATAATGACATTTACCCGGCCCTTGCCCACGGCATGCAGGCCGTATGGCTGCTGCGCGGCCCGTGGTCCTTTGCCCAGTGGCACGAAAATGGCGTGCCCGATGGCATTTGCGCCATCAAATCCCTTGCCGAACTGCCTGCCCTGCTGGCACCCCAAACCAGCGCATCCCACCCCTGAAAAACCGTTTGGATCAAAGCATATGGTTGCGCCGCGCAGGCGGGCCGCGTAAACAGGGCAAGGATCAATTCTGTTATCTGTTGCCCGCCGGAGCCCTGCCATGTCAGCCCATGCCAACCGCACTGCCAATCCCGACGAAATTTCGCGTTTTTCCGCTATGGCGGATGAATGGTGGAATCCGGAAGGCGTGATGAAGCCGCTGCATAAATTCAACCCGGTGCGCCTGCAATTACTGCGCGATCATATCGCTGCGCATTTTGGCCGCGATGCCAGCGATATCAACCTGCTTAAAGGGCTGGATATTATTGATGTCGGCTGCGGGGCGGGTTTGCTGTCCGAACCGATGGCGCGTTTGGGAGCGAATATGACGGCCCTGGATGCCGCCGAAAACAACATCAATGTTGCCCGCGTCCATGCCGAACAGGGCGGGCTTGAAATTGACTATCGCCTGGGCACGCCGGAATCCATCGTCGATGAAGGCCGCCAGTTCGATGTGGTTCTGAATATGGAAGTCATCGAACATGTCGATGATCCGGCTTTTTTCATGCAGGCCTGTTCGGCCCTGCTCAAGCCCGGCGGCATCATGTTCATTGCCACATTGAACCGCACGCTCAAATCGCTGGCTTTGGCAAAAATCGGTGCGGAATATGTGTTGCGCTGGGTCCCGGCGGGTACGCATGACTGGCGCAAGTTTGTCAAACCCTCCGAACTTTCGCGCTATATCCGTGATTGCGGCCTGCAACTGACCGACATTACCGGCATTGCCTATAACCCGGTTCAGGATAAATGGCTGCCTGCCCCGCGTGATCTGGACATCAATTATCTGGCAATGGCGGTTAAACCCGCACAAGACTGACCTTCCAATCATCACGGGTTTCTCCCATGACCACCGCACGTCTTGAAACAAACCATCTGATTCTGGAACCTTTTGGCATGCCAGAACATATTCAGGCCTGGTGCGAAATGGACATGGATGCGGAAGTCATGCGCCATATCCGCCCGCCCAGCCCGAATATGGAATTTGCCCGCAAACGCCTGCAGAATGCGCAAACAGATAGCCCGGCCATTGTCGGCAATTGGGGCATTCGGGAAAAAGCCGGCAATCAGGTTGTCGGTCGCGGGTTATTGCGCTGGCTGCCCGATGAAAGTGCGGTTGAAATTGGCTATCGCCTGTCGCGTGCCAGCTGGGGCAAAGGCTATGCCACCGAACTGGCCCGGGCGATTATCCATTATGGCTTTGCCAGCTTAAACCTGCCCGCCATTTGTGGTGTGTATCAGCCTGGCAATCACGGATCGCGCAGGGTTCTGGAAAAATGTGGCCTGATTGATGCGGGCATAACGAATGTGCATGGTGGCACGGCCAAGCCTGTCATGATGCTGACCCTTGACCAATGGCGCGCGGCACACACCTGACCTGCCAGCGACAAACCCAAAAAGGAATTCCCATGTCGGACCGCCAACCCAGCCTGACAACCGACCGCTTGGTGCTTGAACCTTTTGGTGAAGATCACGTTCCCGCTCTGGCCCGCGCCAATATGGATGAACGGGTGATGCGCTATATTCGCGAACCCAGCCCGGATTACGCCTCGGCCGAGGCCAGCATCCGCAAAATCCTGTTACAGGATGACGGGGAACTGGGTATCTGGGGTGTGCGCCTGCGCGAAAATAACGAGGTCATCGGCCTGGGCATCCTGCGCCCAATGCCCGACAAAAGCGATGTTGAAGTTGGCTACCGTCTGACGGTGCCGCACTGGGGCAAGGGATATGCCACCGAAATCGCCCGTTGCCTGATCAATTACGGTTTTGGCACCGTCAAACTTGCAACCATCACGGCCACCTTTGATACGGAAAACAGCGCATCGCGCCATGTTCTGGAAAAATGCGGCCTGCGCGATGATGGCATGACAAAAGCCTATCATGCCCACGGCACCCCGTTGGTGCGCATCAACCGTGCTGATTGGAAAAATCAATTGCCCGGCCCTGGAACATCAGGCGATTAAAACCCGGTTGCGGCCAGCCCGCTTGGCTTCATACATCAATTTGTCAGCTTCCAGAATCAATTGGTCCAGATTGGAAAACGACGTCAAATTGCGGCTGATCACACCGGCACTAATGGTAATGAAAATTCGGGTGTCGGCCATGCTCCCCATCCCGAAAATTTGGGCCCCGGCAATGGCGTTGCGAATCTTCTGGGCAACGTCTTCTGCCGCCTGCGGTGAAATATGGGGTAATAGCACCGCAAACTCCTCGCCCCCCAGGCGTCCGATCAAATCGTTTTCCTGCAAATGCTGACGAATGACTTCGGCAACCTCGGCCAGCACAAAATCCCCGGTCGCATGCCCATAGCTGTCATTGATCTGCTTGAAATGGTCAATATCAATCAAAACAACGCTTAAACGGTCCTGCTGAACGCCAAGACGGTCCACCAGTTCGTTTCCCTGAGTGACAAACGCCCTTCGCGATAAAAGCCCAGTTAAAAAATCGTGGTTTGCGGCATGGTCAAGCTGCCGTAGCAAAACCGTGCGTGCCGCATTGATGCTGGCAACCGTCAACGGCCCAATCGCCAAAAGCGCAATCCCCAGCCGGGTGGAAACCACCGCCCAATAGGCATCCATATGGGCCGGCAGGTTAAATACAAGATTGAATTCCAGCACATAAATCAGGGACTGCGAGACGAGAAAAACAATAAAGGCCGTCACTTGCAAACGATATACCAGCGCGCACCACAAAAGTGCTGGCACCGGAAAAACAATGGCCCCTGGCCCACCGACGAATTGCACAAGCAGCAAACTGGCCAAAACCGCCAACACCGGCATATAGGGCTTTACCTTTTCCCAACCCGATGCAGCATCCCGCCACATGGCAACAATGTCGTTCAACACAGCGAAACGAAGCGACACCGTAAGCGCAAAAGGCAAAATCACGACAAAATTGGCAAATTCGGCACTGGACCAGAACAGGAATCCCATAACCGGTTCCGTGCCAAAATACAGTCCCGACACAACAGCGCCGACACTGCCCGACGCAATGGATGAAAGAAAACTGATAATGCCAAGACGACCGATCGACCGGGGGCGCAACAGGCTGATATCCTCAAAGCACAAACGCCGAAGCATCATCAGGGCAACCATCACGCCACACAAATTTGCCAACGCCAGCAACAGCGAGACCCAAGGGGTGCTGCCGGTGATATAATCCGCAGCAACATAACCCATACACGCCGCCAGCCAGCCCAAAAGCGTGTTAAAGCGCGGGTTGCGCACCAAAATCGCCGACAAAATCGCGTTGGCAGGCCACAAGGCAGCCAGCATATGCTCCGGTCGCGTCAGAATACCCAAAAGCGACAGGGCAAAAACAACACTCGCAACAATCACCGGCCCCTGCATGTAAGATACATACGGGTTGCGTGGCGATTTATCCCGAACGGACGACTTTGTTTCCTGCAACAACCTGCCCCTGACTACCACCTGCCGCCAGCAAACGACACAAACCAAAAACCAATACCGCTTCCTGAAACAGGATGCCCGACATCACGTAAAACGGCCGCATGTCCAGCGGGGGGAGGCCCCATTTGCCAAACAAACACACGCCAGATGAAGCCAGCACAGGTACAAAGCCAAACCGGCGGGTTTCTTGCACCGGCACAGGCATCCTGCCAGTAAAACTGCTGCAACCGTTTTCCGGTATCGACAAAAACTGCGCCAAAACGGCAGCAGTCATCCTTCGACGAACAACACCGCCATTGTTCACATGGTATCAGTTTATTTTTTAAACAGGTCCAAACCCGCCCGGCAAACAGCAAATTGCAAAAATATGATGACAAATTTGCCGCTGTCAGTTTTTCTTCGTTTTGTCTTCAATCCACGGCAGGGCATGCACATCAATCCCCTCTTCCACCAGTTCCGTGGCTTCCTTGAGGGTGGCTTCACCGTAAATGCCGCGTTTTTCCGTTTCACCGTAATGAATTTTACGGGCTTCCTCGGCAAAGCCCGCACCAACATTTTCGCAATTGGTTTCAACCTGGCGGCGCAATTCGTTAAGGGCCTGGTGGGTGGCTTCGGCAATTGCGGCCTTCTTGCGGTTTTCCTCGGCGGTTTCCTTTTGCCGCGATGTCCTTAATCGCGGTGCCATCAAGGCCTTGCCGACCTTGTCCGATCCACACATCGGACAGCAAAGCTCACCGCCAGAGGATTGTTCCTCATAGGCGGCACTATCGCGAAACCAGCCTTCAAATTCATGGTCATGGTTACATTTTAGCTGAAACAGAATCATGATTGTGTTTGGTCAGGTCGTGTTAAACATCTGTAACGAAAAGGACGATACAGGATATATGGCAATTTTATCGCAAAAGACCAGCACTACCATGCAAGCAGCGTGCTATTTCGACATAAAACAATAACAACATCACCGCCCGCCACCGCCCCCATACTTTTTCTTTGACGGCCCCCTGGGGCACGAAACACCCCCTACCCGCCAAAACATTCACAGCAACTCACCCCAAACACTTCAACTCTCCTTCAAACCCCCGTCAAAATCCGTAAAATCACCCTCAGATTTTCAAACTGTAGAAGGACTGTCAAACTACGGCCTGAATGGAAAAAAACAAGCTGCCTCCATGACAGATTCCCTATCAATTTCCGCCTTTTTCATTGATTTTTATGCAGTTTTTGATCTGTAAAATCTTTAATCACACCTCAAACTCATACCGAAATATGTTTGAATAATAACGCCATTTATTGTCACGATCCGATAACCATTCCGTCACAGAACTGTTGCACAGTGTTTTTATAATCCCGGCATGAATAAAGGGGGATCTGTTCTCTCTTTACAGTTTCACAAAGGGGGTTATTTGATGAAACGCGTTCTTTGGGCCACCGCCCTTGCCAGCACCATGTGCACAACTGTTGCCTTTGCCGCCGAAAAACTGCCGCAGGCGGACAATCCGTACTACACACAGGCACAACAGGACCTGCAACTGAAGCTGGCCGACAAGCCCAACACCAACAAGGCAAAAAACATCATTTTGTTTGTTGGCGACGGCATGAGCATTCCGACCGTCACCGCTGCCCGCATTTTTGAAGGCCAGATGCGCGGTGTTGACGGCGAAAGCAACAGCCTGGTTTTTGGTCAGTTCCCGAATGTGGCCCTATCCAAAACCTACACCAATGACGGCCAGATCGCCGATTCCGCCCCGACCGCATCCGCCATGATGAGCGGCGTTAAATCCAACAACGGCACCATCGGTGTTTCGGGCGACGTCAAACGCAAAGACTGTGCCGCACAGCTTAAAATGCCGACCACCTCGCTGGCTGAACGCGCCGAGCTGCTGGGCATGTCCACCGGGATCGTTTCGACCGCCCGTCTGACCCATGCCACCCCGGCTGCCGTTTATGCCCACACCGCTGACCGCAACTGGGAAAGCAACGCCGACCTGACCGAAGAAGCCATCAAAGACGGCTGCCCCGACATTGCCAGCCAGTTGATTGCATGGCCCGCCGGTGACGGTTTTGAAGTCGCCTTTGGCGGTGGTCGCCGCATGTTTATGGACAAAACAATGGCCGACCCGGAAGACAAGGGCAAAACCGGCCAGCGTACCGATGGCCGCGACCTGACCGCCGAATGGGTCAAACGTTATGGCGATGAAGGGGCGTTTGTCTGGAACGAAGAACAGTTCAAGGCAATTGACCCGGCCAAGAAAAAGCACGTTCTGGCCCTGTTTGACCGGTCGCACATGGAATATGAAGCCGACCGTGCAAAAGATGCCGGTGGTGAACCCAGCCTGGCAGAAATGACCGAAAAAGCCATCGACATGCTGTCGCAAAACGACAAGGGTTTCTTCCTGATGGTCGAAGCCGGTCGTATCGACCATGCCCATCATGCCGGCAATGCCTATCGTGCCCTGCGTGATACCGTTGCGCTGAATGATGCTGTCAAAATGGCGCTGTCAAAGGTCAAAACCGAAGACACCCTGGTCATCGTTACCGCCGACCATAGCCACACCATGACCATTTCCGGCTATTCCAAGCGCGGCAACCCGATCCTCGGTCTGTCCGAGGAAAAAGGCGACGATGGCAAGCCTTACACCACCCTTGGCTACATGAACGGCCCGGGTGCCCTGAAAGACGAACTCCGTTCCGACCTGACCAACGTTGATACCCAGGACCCGGACTTCCTGCAGCAGGCCCTGGTCCCGATGAGCAGCGAAACCCATGCCGGTGACGATGTTGCCATCTTTGCAACTGGTCCGTCGGCTTACCTATTCCACGGTGTTGTTGAACAGAACCTGATCTATCATGTGATGGATCACGCTGCCGAGATTGAAAAACAACTGGCTGACTAAGCCGGTCACACGTCATCTTTCAGGCCGGTCGCTCTTTCGGGGTGCGACCGGCTTTCTGCTTTGGAGGAATTCTCATGCGTATTGACCGTCGTCATTTCCTGACAGGCAGCGCCGCGCTGGTTGGCCTTGCTGCAACCGGAACCCTTACCGCCGCAAATGCCGCCGAAAGCCTTAAAATTCGCGACATTTACAAAACCCAGAACGAATTCTCCCAGCGGGCCCGCGACCTTCAGGGCAAACAAATCGACATTCCCGGTTTTATGGCCCCGCCGCTCAAGGCGGATGCCAATTTCTTTGTCCTGACCAAAATGCCAATGTCGGTTTGCCCGTTTTGCGAAACAAGTGCCGATTGGCCCAACGACATTGTCTTCGTCCGTATGCGCGAAAAACTGGAAGCCGTGCGTTTCAACCGCCCCATCCTCGCCAGCGGCGTCCTTGAACTGGGTGTTGCCAAAGACGCCGATACTGGCTTTGTCAGCATGGTGCGCCTGGTTGATGCAACCTTCGAGATCGTCTGACATGGCACAACCTGCATACGATGCCGCAAATTTGGGCAAAGGCACCAGCCCCACCCTTGACATCAGCGAACTGTCCCTGCGCTTTCCCCGCCAGGAAACCCCCATTCTTTCCCTGCCGCATCTCGCTGTGGCACCGGGCACAATTTTGGGCGTTGCCGGGCCATCGGGCTCTGGAAAATCATCGCTGCTTTATCTGTTAACCGGGCTGCTACGGCCCAGCCAAGGCTCCATCCATTGGGGCGAAACCGATATTACAGCCCTGTCCGAGGGGGCCTGCGATGCCTGGCGGCGCAAACATGTTGGTTTCATTTTTCAGGATTTTCATCTGATCGGCGAACTTTCGCCGCTGGAAAATGTCCTGCTTCCGGCCGGGTTTCATGGCTGGCGCATTCCGGCCGATTTGCGCAAACATGCGGCTGATCTGCTGGACCTGGTTGGTGTTCCAACCAATCGCGGCTCCGTGACCAATCTGTCCCGCGGCGAACAGCAGCGTGTTGCCATTGCCCGGGCCCTTTTGTTTGATCCGCCCATTTTGCTGGCCGACGAACCCACCGCCAGCCTTGATAAGGACGCAGCGGAAAACTGTGCCGATATTCTGTTTGCCAATGCACGCGACAATAACCGCACCCTGATCATCGTCAGCCACGACCATACCGTCATTGATCGCTGCCCGCGTGTCCTGCATTTCGACAAGGGTCAGCTTCTGACTGAAAACGAGGCCGCATGAACCCGTTTCCGATTGTTTTTGCCAGCCTGCGCCGACATTGGGTGATGAACCTGCTGTTTGTCGCCCTGATCGCGGTTGCCGTGGCAATTGGTGTGGGCATTACCGCGCAGGAACGCGCCCTGCGCCAGGGCAGTGCCCATGCGGCCGACAAATTCGACATTCTTGTCGCCGCACCCGGCAGCCAGACCGACATTGTCATGAATACGATCTTTCTGCGCCCCTCGGCAGTCAATCTGCTCGAAGGGCCGATCTGGTCCAAACTGCTTTCCGATGACCGGGTGGATTTTGCCGCCCCGCTGGCCTTTGGTGATTCCTGGCGCGATCACAGCATTATCGGTTCCACCGCGCAATTCATCGATTATCTTTCCGGCGGCCTTAAAGATGGCAGCATGTTTGCTGACCACGAAGAAGCCGTGATCGGCGTTGCCGTGCCGCTGGAAATTGGCGACAGCTTTGAACCCGCCCACGGCCACGGTATCGAGGCCGAAGAACACCATCATCACGGCGTTAACATCCGTGTGGTTGGCCGCATGCACGCCACCGGAACCCCTTGGGATAGCGCCATTATCGTCCCGGTCGAACAGGTATGGGAGGTTCATTCCCTCTCCACCGGCCATGCGGAGGATGAAGACCATGAAGACCATGATCATGATGCCAGCGCAGTCGCCACTGCCGATCATGACCATGATGAGGACCACGACGCCGCACATCACGATGAACATGCCGATGAGCATGAGCACGACCATGACGAAGACCACCCCGACCATGCAGTAAAACTCGGCCCGCCCTTTGACGGGGTAGACCTGCCCGGTGTTCCGGCAATGGTGGTGCATCCCAAAACCGTCGCTGGGGCCTATAGCCTGCGCTCAAGCTACCGCACCGATCACAGCATGGCCTTTTTTCCCGCCGAAGTGCTGGTTGAAATGTATGAAATGCTCGGCAATGCAGGTACGGTCATGCGCTGGATGGCGCTGGGCACCCAGGCGCTGGTGGTTGCCGCGATTTTGGCCGCCGTTTTGGCCCTAATGCAAATATACCGCAAACAGTTTGCTGTTTTGCGGGCCTTGGGCGCACCAAAATCCTATATTTTCGGCTCGATCTGGCTTTATGTCGCAACCCTTGTGGTATTTGGGGCCGCCATTGGCCTTGCTATGGGCTGGGCAGTGGCACAGGCGGTCTCGCAGGCCTTTACCGCCGAAACCGGCATGGCCATGCGCGCCACCATCGCCGCGCCCGAACTGACCTTGGCCGCAGGCTTCATCCTGATCGGCTTTGCCCTGGCCCTGGTGCCCGCCTTCATGCTCTATCGCAAACCAGTGGTCGATGCGCTGCGCGGCAGTTAAATTACCAGCGCACCGCAATCTATTTACTAAAAAGGACCGGCATCCAACCCGGTCCTTTTTAATTTTACACACCGAACGCGATATCAACTCACCGGACGATAGGCGTGGTCGTTCTTCAACGAAGGTACCATCGCGCGGACTTCCTTGACTCGCTCAAGGTCAATCTCGGCGGTGATGAATCCCGGTTCGGCACCGCCATCGGCCAGCACCACGCCCCAGGGGTCGATAATCAGGGAATGGCCGAATGTTTGCCGGTCGCCGGGATGATCGCCACATTGGGCGGCGGCAATGACAAAACAGCCGGTTTCAATCGCACGGGCGCGCAATAATGTATGCCAGTGCGCCTGCCCGGTAGTGCGGGTAAAGGCGGCGGGGACGGTCAAAATCTCCGCCCCGGCCTTGGCATAATCGCGAAACAGGTGCGGAAAGCGCACATCATAACAAATGGAAAGTCCGATTTTGGCCTGTCTGGATTCCACCAAACGGGCGGCATCGCCGGGGCGGAAGGTTTTGCTTTCGCGGTACGATTCCCCATTGGCAAGGTCCACATCAAACATGTGGATTTTATCGTAAGATGTCATCACCTGCCCGTTCGGGCCAATCACATAACAGCGGTTGGCAACCCGGTCTTCACCCGGCACGCTAACATGAAGCGACCCCACAACCAGCGTGCTTTCAAGCTCGGTAGCCAGATCCTTAAAAAACGCCAGCGCCGGATGGTCATCTTCGGCAAAGGCGGCGGCACGCACCTTTTCCCCACCAAAGGACATCATCGACACATTTTCGGGAAAGCTGATCAGGCGGGCCCCTGCGGCATGGGCATCACGGGCATAAATCGCGGCCCTGGCCAGATTGTCCTCCATGTTATCGCGGCTATTTACCTGCACACAGGCGGCAATAAAACGTGTCATGGTCGTTTCTCCTTTTTCGGCCAGCCGAAGTGACATTATCGTTTCAGGTTATGTCGCCAATGGGGCCGGTGAAAGGCAAAAAACAAAAAGGGCGGCCCGCCCGATGCGAAACCGCCCTTTTTCGGTAAACCGTGTCTGGTAATCAGGCCGACAGCAGCGGGTCCAGCCCGCCTTTGGCGTTAAGGGCCATCAATTCATCGCAGCCGCCAATATGCTCACCATCAATAAAAATCTGCGGCACACTGGTGCGGCCACCGGCACGATCCATCATTTCCTTTTTGCGGCGCGGTTCCATCATCACATCGATGACTTCATAGGCCGCATTCTTCTCGTCCAGAAGCTTGCGGGCACGCTTGCAATAGGGGCACCATTCGGTTGCGTAAACTTCAACTTTTGCCATGTGTTCATATCCTTCTCTTGCGGGTTCCTGACCCGGAAAATCCCGTTGTTACAGGCTATATAACAGATAATTTTGAATTCGTCAGCGTATGACCCGCGCAATTGTGATCAGGTCCACCTGCATGGCTCCGGCCCGTTTTAACGCCCGCGCACAGGCCGCTGCCGTCGCCCCGGTGGTTAAAACATCATCGACCAACACCACCTTGGCCCCCTTCAGCTGATATTTTTCTGCTCGCCGGTCTGACACAGCAAAGGCCCCCTGCACCTCGCGCTGGCGCGATGCACGGCCCAGCCCTGCCAGACTGCGGGTTTTGCGTTTGCGCGTGATCAAATCCGGCGCAAATGCAATGCCGGTCTGGCGCGACAGGGCCGCCGCCAACAGGCCCGACTGGTTATAACGCCGCATCAATAACCGGCTGCGATGCAGTGGCACCGGCACCAAAAGGCTGGCATTTTCCCAGTAATCCAGCCCGGCCTGCCACATCCAGCGGGCCAGAAGCGGGGTTAAATCGGTGCGGTCGCCATGTTTGTAACGTAAAATATAATCCCGGCTGCCATCATCATAAATCAGGGCCGCCCGGGCGCGGTCATAAGGCGGAATATGGCGCAGGCACGGGCCACACAAAACACCCTTGCCGTAATCCACCCCTGTGGCGATTTGGTCGCGCGCCTTTATGGCCCCGCCAAACATATCGGCCTGGTGGTTCACATCCCGCTCATCATCTTCGCCATCCTCATAATCAGACGACAGCATTTCAGACGGCATCAATTCAAACGGATAGCCGCAACAGGCACAAAAAGGCGGGGCGACAAAACGCAGGGCCGACCAGCAATTGGCACACAGGGCATGGGGCACATCGCCAATTGCGCCGCACCCGCCACACCGCGCCGGTAACAACCCGCGCAAAACCGCCTGCCAGGCAACCAGGCCAAGCCGCCGTAACACGCGATTATCCGCTTTGCCTGTCGTGATCTTCCCCAAAATGCGACCTGCCCTGTATTTATGCGCCCTATGTTTCTCACATCCCAACTGGTCCCTACTGGCACAGTTAAGCACGGGTGATGACGCATCACAATTATTCGTATTGGCTTTTCATTCGTCACGGTCCTGCCGCCCAAACGGGCTTGCAGGGCCGGTGCGTTGGGATGATCATTGCACCAATAGGCGGGCCGGTCTATTTAAGGGGCCAACATGGCAATTCCCGCATAACGGAGCCCGCAATGAGCGATCCGATCACGGTGTTTGATCGCCGTCTTTTAAAGCTGCGCCGCGACCGCGCGGCAACACGGTCACAGGATTACAATTTTCTGTTTGCCGAAACCGCCGAACGGCTGGCAGACAGGCTGGATGATACCACCCGCAAATTCCCCATCGCACTCGACCTTGGCTGCCATAGTGGCGAGCTGGGCCAGATTGTGGGCAAGCGCGGTGGCATTGAAACACTTTTTCAGTCTGACATATCGTTTAAATATGCCCGCAATGCGCAAGCCAAGCTGCCAAAGCGCCCCACCCTGGTCGCAGACGAGGAATTTTTACCCTTTGCGCATGGGTCGCTGGATCTGATTTTATCGAACCTGTCGCTGCATTGGGTGAATGATTTGCCCGGTATGCTGATACAGGCACGCCAGGCCTTAAAACCCGACGGGTTCTTTTTGGCATCGATGCTGGGGGGCGAAACCCTGAAGGATTTGCGCGACGCCTTAATGACCGCAGAGGCCGAAGAAGAAGGCGGCGTTTCGCCCCGCGTTTCGCCCTTTATCGATGTGCGCGATGCCGGGGCCCTGCTTCAGCGCAGCGGCTTTGCCCTGCCGGTGGTGGATATTGATGAAATCACGGTGGATTACCCCGACGCCCTGAAACTGATGCGGGATTTATCAGGCATGGGCGAAAGCAACCTGATTTTAAAACGCAGCAAAAAATTTACCAGGGCATCAACGCTGGCGCGTGCAGCCGCCATTTACCATGAACGCCACGCCCGCCCCGATGGCCGCATCAATGCCACCTTTCAGGTGGTTTATCTGACGGCCTGGGCCCCGGATGAAAGCCAGCCCAAACCGTTGCGGCGCGGCAGCGGCCAGGTCAGCCTGGTGGATTTTCTAGGTGATGTTCCCGACAAGCCCAAACCCGCCAATTAGGGCCTAAATTTTAATGCCCGCGTTCCAACATATCGCGGATTTTGACGGCCTTTTCAAAATGATCAAGTTGGTGGGTTTTTATCCACCAACTGGCCGCTTCCATCAAAAGGTCGGGGTCGTTATTGCGATTGGCGAAAAACGCATAAAATGACTGGCCAACATCGGGGCCTTTCTGCGCGATTTTACGGTCGCAAATTTCGATCATTTTCCGGCGAAGGCTATCGCGCATCTCAACCCTTTTAATTCTTGGGAGGCAGCAGGGGCTTGATATATGACGCAAATGCCGTGAAATTGGCAGTCCAAACTGCCAGCAATATTGACAGCCCCTGTCAGGACTGAATACCGAAAGGCCGATCATGCACCTGCCCAGCCCGCTTCTTCACGGCAAACTGATCCAGCGATACAAACGTTTTCTGGCCGATATTGAACTTGATAGCGGCGAAACCGTCACCGCGCATTGCGCCAACCCGGGTGCGATGACAGGCCTGAAGGATGCCGGGATTTCGGTGTGGCTTTCCACATCGGATAATCCAAAGCGCAAATTGAAATATAGCTGGGAGCTTTGCCAGGTGGGCGATGCAATGGTTGGCATCAATACAGCGCACCCCAATGCCATTGTTGAAGAAGCCATTTTGACCGGCAAAATCCCGGAACTGGCAGGCTATGAAACCCTGAAACGCGAGGTTAAATACGGCCAGAATTCACGCATTGATATTTTGCTGTCCGACCCGCAAAGGGGCCTTTGTTATGTCGAGGTCAAGAATGTGCATCTCAAACGCGATGAAGCCGTACCCGGCCTTGCCGAATTTCCCGATGCGGTGACCAAGCGCGGGGCAAAGCACCTTGATGAAATGGCAGAAATGGTCGCCCAGGGCCACCGCGCGGTCATGTTTTATCTGATCCAGCGTACCGATTGCGCCGCCTTCACCCTGGCCTCCGACATCGACCCGCATTATGCCGCACGTTTTGCCAGCGCCACCCAAAACGGGGTGGAAGCCATCGCCTATGACTGCCTAATCGATACGATATCCGTCACAGTCAATCAAAAGCGCCCGATTTTGCCCGGTAAAGCAGCCTGAAACACCGGTGAAACGTTGCCAGCGCATCATAATTTGCGTTTCGACAGCCAAAACATGACACAGAACAAAGCCTGAAGGCCATATCGCAGGCATGGTATGCTGATGTTCAATCTCTGGCGTATAATGTACGGGCAGCCATGCAGTGCAATCCTTGCTTATTGGACGGACAACGATTATTTCAGTAGGCTGCAAAACAAATTGATGAAAATGGGTTGCCCCCATAAGGACCGCCAACACAAGGAGAATTCGGTTGGCAAACGGAAAAGTTAAAATTCACGGCCCCGAAGCCTTTGAAGGGATGCGCGCCGCTGGCAAGCTGGCTGCGGAAGTTCTGGATTTCATTACCCCCTATGTCGTCCCCGGTGTCACCACCGGCAAGCTTGATGATTTGTGCGATCAGTATATTCGCGATCATGGTGCGGTTTCGGCCTGCCTGGGCTATCGCGGGTTTCCCAAATCGACCTGCACATCAATCAACCATGTCGTGTGCCACGGCATTCCCGGCGATAAAAAGCTGCAAAATGGCGACATCATGAATATTGATGTCACCGTCATTCTTGATGGCTGGTATGGCGATACAAGCCGGATGTACATTGCCGGTACGCCCAAGGTCATGGCGCAGCGCCTGGTTGATGTGACTTACGAGGCCCTGTGGCGCGGTATTAACGTGGTTAAGCCGGGCGCAACGCTGGGCGATATTGGCCATGCCATTCAATCCTATGCGGAATCCGAACGCTTTTCGGTGGTGCGCGATTTTTGCGGGCATGGCTTGGGCCAAGTGTTCCACGATGCACCAAATATCCTGCATTATGGCAAGCCGGGCCAGGGGCTGGTGCTGGAACCTGGCATGATCTTTACTATCGAACCGATGATCAACCAGGGCACCTATGAATGCAAGGTGCTGTCCGATGGCTGGACGGCGGTGACGCGGGACCGCAAACTTTCCGCCCAGTTTGAACATTCGCTGGGTGTGACGGATGATGGTTTTGAAATTTTCACCCGCTCCCCCGCCGGGCTGGAAAAACCGCCTTACGAAATCAGCGACGCGGCCGAATAAACCGGCGTGGTGATTTATCCACAGCAAAAGGGCAGACCGGATGATGTTCGGCCTGCCCTTTTTTCATAATGGAATGACTTGTTATTCAGCCGCGAGTGTCACCTTCGGGGCCTCGTTAACCAAAATCCGCCAGCGCCCATCAACACGGCGAAAGCGCATTTCGCGATATTTGAACAAATAAACCAGCGCCACCAGCGCCGCCGCAATACCCGAAACTGCGGCAACACCCAGCGCCCAGCGCGGCCCGTAATGGTCCGCCACCCAGCCCACAATGGGCGCACCAATCGGCGTTCCGCCCATCACAATCGCCATACGTATCGCCATGACACGCCCGCGCATCATTGGATCGGTTGAAAGCTGGATCAACCCGTTGCTGGAACTTAAAAACACCAGTGCCGCCATGCCAATCACCACCAGCGATGCGCCAAACAGGCCATAGCTGGGCATGACGGCGGCAAGGATGCAGGCCAGGCCAAAAACCAGTGCGCCATAAAACAGCAGGCCAATTTGCGGTGTTGCCCGCTGGGCTGAAAACAACGCCCCCATCACCGTGCCCACCGCCATCAGTGATGACAGCATCCCGAACTGCCCGGCACCGGAATGAAACACCGTCACCGCCATTGTTGAAATAAAGATGGGGAAGTTCAAACCAAATGTGCCGATCAAGAACAGCATCAACATGATCACCACAATGTCAGGCCGCCCGGCAACATAGCGAAAACCACCCACCAGGTTGCCCCGCCCGCGCAGGGGCCTGCGCGTCACATTCAAATCTTCCCGACGGATCAGAACCAGCGATGTCAGTACCCCGGCAAAGGAGGCGGCATTGAGCAAAAACACCCAGCCGGTCCCCACCACCGCAATCAAAACCCCGGCCACCGCCGGGCCAATCATGCGGGCGGCATTAAACGATGTGGAGTTCAGCGCAATGGCATTGGACAGGAAGCTTTCGGGCACCAGATCGGAAACAAAGGTTTGCCGGGCGGGCGCATCAAAGGCAGCCACACAGCCCAGCAAAAAGGCAAACACATAAACATGCCAAAGTTCGACAAGGCCGCTAATGGTGAGCAAGCCAAGACCCAACCCCAACAGCCCCATTAAAAACTGTGTCACCATCAGCAATTTGCGCCGGTCAAAATAGTCGGCAGCAAAGCCGGTAAAGGGCAACATCAAAAGCTGCGGGCCAAATTGCAGGCCCATGACAATGCCGACCGCCGTTGAATTATGATCGGTCAGTTCGGTCAGGACAATCCAGTCCTGGGCGGTGCGCTGCAACCAGGTGCCGGTATTGGACACAAGCGAGCCAGACGCCCACACCCGGTAATTATACACCGCCAGCGAGCGGAAGGTTCCGCGCATCGGATTTTTCATTTTACGTCCCCCCATAATCGGGCGGAGTAATGATTGGCCCGGAACTTCCGGGACCATTTTTCGGGGAATGTCATTTCCGGCCCCCTTCTTGTTCCAGGCAGGCCAGAATTTCATCGGTTGTGCCAGTTTCGCCCAGGCGCGGGAAAATGCGCGTCACACTGTTAACATGGGCCTCATGGCTCATGTCCGTCATGGCATCAGTCGCCAGGGCGACGTTAAGACCCAGTTCATGCGCCTGGCGGGCGGTGGATTCCACACCAATGCTCGTCGCAATGCCGCACAACACCACCTGTGTTATCCCCTGCCCGGCCAAATAATCGCCAAGGCCGGTGCCGGTAAAGGCCCCCCAGCTTTTCTTGGTCACTTTATGGTCGGTCGGGCAGCTATCAAGCTCAGCGGCCAAATCAGCCCATCCAGGCGGCAAATCCCCGCTGCGCGGGGGCTGTTCGTTCCGCCCCGGTGCCATACCCGCCACATTAACCAACACCACCGGCAGGTTACGCGCCCGAAATTCAGTCGCCAGCATCACCGACCTTGCCAGCACATCATCGGCAGAATGGGCCAGTGGATAAGCCAGAATACCCTTTTGCAAATCAATCACGATCAGGGCGGTTTTGGGGTCAAGGGCGGTAACAGACATGGGGCGCAATCCTTTTTGGTTGGGGCGAGATCAAAGGAGGCAAAACGTCACGGAAGGTCGCACGAACGGCGGGTAAAAGACGGCAAGTGGCACGGCAAAGAGAAAGAGGCAAAGGCAGGTATTGTAAGGCGGCAGTCCGATATCAAACGCTCAGCGGTCAACATCGACCATGCGTTGCAAAAGGCGGGTGGCCTCCGCCAGGGTTTGTTGCTCCTTTTGCGAGAAATTATCCAGAATGACATGATACAGCCAGTCTTCGCGCAAGGCGCGGCTGGCCTGTATCCATTCCCGGCAGGATGGGGTTAAAGACAGCAAAGTCTGGCGGCCATCATTGGGGTCCGGTGTCCCTTCCACCAGCCCGGCCTTGATCAGGGCGGTAATATGCGGCCCCATTGATTGCGGGCGCATTCCTTCGGCTCGGGCAAGCACGGTCACGGTGGCCGGGCCATCGGTTTCGAGATGGCGCAACACACATTTTTGCGTCCAGTTCAAATCGCCCAAATGCGCCTGTTTGCGCAATTTGCGGCGCAAACGGCCCAGCACGGCATGCAGGTCGGTTGCCAGGGCAAGGGCCGTTGGCGAAAGGGGATTTTCCGGATTGTAGGGCATGATGGCACTTTCAAATACAAAGGTAATCTACGAAGTTTACCTTTCTATATGGATGAAAATATCCCAAGCGCCAAAATTGTCAAGCCAGCCGGAAAACTATTTTGAAAGCATTCAAAATTGCGCTGTTGTGCGCCGTGTCCCCGCCAAACAAACACCAAAAAGGCCAGCCCGGCACAACGCCGACTGGCCTCTTGAAAGGCGATAAAACGCAGTTTTAGCGGTTAAAAATTAACCTTCATACGCACTTAACAACAAGGACGCATTAACCCCGCCAAAGCCAAACCCGTTGCACAGGCCATGCTTGATGTCGGCCTTGCGGCTGGTATTGGGCACAAAATCCAGGTCTTGCATGCTGTCATCAACATTGTGCAAATTAATGGTGGGCGGCAACATCCCTTCGCGAATGGCAAGGGCGGTGAAAATGGCTTCCACCCCGCCCGCAGCCCCCAGCAAATGCCCAATGGCCGACTTGGTGGACGAAACCGGAATTTTTGGCAAATCATCGCCAAATACACGGCGCAGCCCGGCGACCTCTGCCTGATCCCCCACCGGGGTGGAGGTGGCGTGGGCATTGATATAGCCAATGTCCGCCGGCGCGCGTTTTGCCATGCGCAAGGCCGCCTGAACCGCCAGCGCACAACCGGAGCCATCTTCCGGCCCGGCGGTAAGATGATAGGCATCGGCACTGGTGCCATAACCGGTAATTTCCACCAGCGGCACCGCCCCGCGTGCCAGTGCATGATCAAGCGTTTCAATCACCATCAACCCGGCCCCTTCACCCATGACAAAACCGTCCCGGTCACGATCAAACGGGCGCGAGGCCTCGGTCGGGGCGTCGTTGCGGGTGGAAAGCGCACGCACGGCGGAAAAACCGCTAATCGATAACGGATCAACGCAGCCTTCGGTCCCGCCTGCCAGCACCACCTCAGCCTCGCCAGAGCGGATAAGTCGCACGCCATCGCCAATTGCCTGCAAACCTGCGGCACAGGCGGTCACAGGTGTACCGATCGGCCCGCGAAAACCATAGCGGATGGAAACGTTACCCGAAGCCATATTTGCCAGAAAGGATGGCACGACAAAGGGCGAAATGCGCGATGGGCCACGGTCGTTCAACACCGATTCCGCATGAGTAATAACAGGCAGGCCGCCAATGCCGGTGCCAATCACGGTGCCGGTACGGTCCTTTGCCTCCTGGTCAAGGTCCAGCCAGCCCGCCTGGGTTAAGGCCTGCTGTGCTGCTGCCAGGGCATAAATCGTAAACAGGTCAACCTTTTTACGATCCTTTTTTGAAATGACGTCTTCTTCATTCAGGCCCGCCGGGTCATCGGCATGGCTGGGCACCAGCCCCGCAAACTTGGTGGAAAGATTGCTGCTGTCAAACCGGTGATTGGTCACAACACCGGACTGCCCGGCCACAAGCCGCTGCCAAACAGCATCAAGGCCGCATCCCAGTGGCGTTACCAGGCCCATCCCCGTCACCACAATCCGCTGTGTCATTTTAACCTATCCCTTTAAACATATTGATCAAAACCGTCAGCCTATCGCCGCCATTCGTGATAGCGCCTTTTGCACAGCCTGCCAGTCATTCGCGCCAAGTTCGCCCCGAATTTCCTTCTGGGCCTTTTGCCAGACAGGTAAAATCCGCCGGACTTTTTCTTCACCCTGCGATGTCAGGGAAAAAACCTGCATTCTGCCCTGCCCGGTTTTATTGGGGGCAATCAGGCCCTGACGTTGCAAAACGGCAAGATTGCGGGTCATGGCACTGCGTTCCAGGTCCATTTGCCGGGCCAGACTGCTAACCGATTGAAACCCGCCGCCGCCAATGCAAAACAAAAGCGACGCCTGCGTTGATTGCAAACCATAAGGTTTTAGCAGCAAATTGTAACGCCGTGTGATGGCGCGTGCGGCCATGCGGCTTTTTAACACCAAACATTCATCATTCAGGGCGTCGGGCAATGCTATTGTCATGTCTGGTGATTAACTTGTGCATATACACAAGTCAAATAAAATCACATTTTCCGTTTTTTGCCCGCTGCCCATGCGGTTGCCCACTGGACAGCAAAGACACGGCAACGCAAACTGCACCTGCAACGTCAAATTGCACGATGACAGGAGCCCGCCGTGAGTGCCCAAAAACCCCGTAATACCGCCACCGCCTCCATCGATGATGGCAGCCGGGTCTATTTTGACCCCAACGGGGAACTTGCCAGCCTGGCCTCAATGACCAGCGAGGCAACAGATTCTTTGGATCGCAAAAGCAGCAAGAATGACAAAAAAGCCCCTGCCAAAATGCAAACCACGACAAGCGATGCCGCCGCCGATGCGCGACAAGAGACCGACAGCACGGCCAGCAAAAACGAGAAAAACGCCAAAGCACCCAAACCCCATTATTTCGGCCATCGCCAGCGTTTGCGTGACCGCTTTTTAAAAGGGGGCAGTGCCGCCCTTGCCGAATATGAAATTCTGGAACTGTTGCTGTGCATGGCGATCCCGCGCGGCGATGTCAAACCGCTGGCAAAATCGCTGATTGACCGGTTTGGCAGTTTGGCCGCCGTGTTGGCCGCCAGCCAGGGTGACCTTGCCACCTGCAAGGGAGTGGGCGACGCCGCCATTGCCGCAATTAAAATTGCCGAAGCCAGCGCACAAATCCTGTCGCGCGAGCGGGCAATGGAACTCCCCGTGATCGCATCGTGGGAACAATTGATTAATTATTGCCGGGTACGGCTGGGCCATCGCAATACCGAGGAACTGCATTTGCTGTTTCTGGACCGTAAAAACCGCCTGATTGCCGATGAATGCCACCAGCGCGGCACGGTGGACCATACCCCGGTTTATCCGCGCGAAGTGATCAAACGCGCACTGGAACTTCATGCTTCCGCCCTGATCCTGGTGCATAATCACCCCAGTGGCGATGCCACCCCGTCACGCGGCGATATTGACATGACCCGCAAGATCGTAGATGCAGCAAAGGCAATGGAAATCAATGTGCATGACCACATCATTGTCAGCCGGTCAGGCTATAATTCGTTTAAAACACTGGGGCTGATCTGATGCCGCTTATTGGTCAATTTTCAATTGTCGTTGATGATTATGACGAAGCCATCGCCTTTTATTGCCATAAAATCGGGTTTGACTTGATTGAAGATACCGATATGGGGAATGGCAAACGCTGGGTTTTAATTGAGCCGCCGCGCGCGCCAGAAAACGCCACCCGCATTCTGCTCGCCAAAGCCAGCACCGATGCGCAACGCAACGCAATTGGCAACCAGACCGGTGGACGGGTCGGCTTTTTCCTGATGACGGACGATTTTGAGACGGACCATGCCCGCATGATTGAAAACGGTGTTCGTTTTTTGGAATCCCCGCGCCACGAACCCTATGGCATCGTTGCCGTATTTGAAGATTTGTACGGCAATAAGTGGGATTTGTTAAACCCCGCCTAATCTCGAACTTTTAACATGTTTTGAAAATCCGGGATCATTTCCTGATAAATCGGCAGGGCGGCGGCCCCGCGTGCCGCCGAATAGGTGCTGGCATCGCCAATATGAACGGGCAAATGGGCCCCCGTTGGCGTTGGGCCGTCAACATCCTGCAATTTTGTGACTTTTTGCCACAGGGAGGTCAAAATCGGTTCGGGCAGCAATCCGCCCAATATAATCGCCTGCGGGTTCAACATGCTGGAAATAATTTGGAATGTGGTTGTCAGATGCAATGCCGCCTGATCAATCCAGTGCCGCACTGGGGCATCATCAGGCGACAGGGCAGAAAGCCGGGTTAAATTGTGATCAAGAACCAGATCATCGCGATGGGCGGCATCAAATTCATCATACAACGCCAATAGCGATACATATCTCTCAAGACAGCCCTTCCGCCCACAGCCACATTTACGACCATTGGCCATAATCGGGATATGGCCAATTTCGCCCGCTGCCCCCTGGGCACCACGCACAATCCGCCCATCCAAAAACAGCCCCGCGCCAAGGCCATGCCCGATAAAGATATACACGAAATTATCCAGTTCCCGGGCTGTGCCATACAGCTTTTCGGAAATCGCCGCCGCATCGGCATCATTTTCAACAAAAACCGGGCACCCCGCCTTGGCGGTCATGGCGCTGGCAAGGTCAAAATTTTCCCAGCCCGGTGCAATACCAGTTGGCCCGGCAATGCCAACCGGGCCCGGCATCGCAATGCCGATGCCAATATTCCGGTCCGGATCCAGCCCGGATTTAACGATAATATCCCGGCTGGCCGCCACCAGAAGGTCCACCGTCTGTTGCGGGTCAGGATGATTGATGCTCAGGCTGGATCGCGCGCGCTCTTCCCCTAAAAGATCAACCAGAACAGCATCCATTTGCGTCCCGCTTAACTGAAACCCGATGGCAAAACCACCGTCGGGGTTCAAACGATACGGTCGGGCAGGCTGGCCGCGTTTTTGGCGCACCGGCTCCCCGGCCAGCAAAAGGCCGGCCTCCTCCAGCTCGGCAACAAGGTTGGAAACGGCCTGGGCAGACAAATGGGTAATGCGGGTAATGTCGGCACGCGACAGGCCCGCGCGGCGCCGAACCGCGTCAAGAACCGCGCGTCGATTATGGCTTTTGGCGTGCAGAAGGTTGGTGCCCAAGACACTTTCTGACAGCTGTTCTTTCATCACCATTGCCTTCCTTCGTTTTCTCCATTATTAATTACATCAAATTGAATTAATAATAAAGCCTGTGATCCAACAGATCACACCTCAATCGTTCCGTATCTCATTTATCAGGGAGATAAGAAGATGAAGATCAAAAATGTCCTCAAGAGTGCTGTTTTCGGCATCTTTGCCGTATCCGGTGCCGCGCATGCCGCCGATGTGACCCTGAACGCCCTGTTCATGGCCCAGGCCGCCTATAGCGAAGACGACATTCGCAACATGACCGCCGACTTCAAGGCCGCCAATCCCGGCGTTGATGTCAATGTCGAGCTGGTCCCCTACGAAGCCCTGCATGACAAGATTGTTCTGTCACAAAGTGCCAATGGTTATGACGTCGTGCTGTATGACGTGATCTGGCCCGCCGAATTTGCCCAATACAAACTGCTGGAAGATGTCTCGGACCGGATTGACGAGAAAACCCGCGAGGCTGTTCTCAAGGGGGCCTGGACCACGGTGGAATATGACGGCAAATATTATGGCATGCCCTGGATTGCCGATACCAAGTTCCTTTTTTACAACAAGGACATGCTGAAAAAGGCCGGATTTGACACTCCGCCAACCACCTGGGAAGAACTGGAAACCCAGGCCAAGGCCATCAAGGACAAGGGGATTGTCGATTATCCGCTGGTTTGGTCGTGGTCACAATCCGAAGCCGCGATTTGCGATTACACCACCATTCTATCGGCGATGGGCGGCAAGTTCCTGGATGCCGACGGCAAACCGGCTTTCAACACGGGCGGTGGCCTGAAGGCCCTGCAATATATGGTTGGAACCCTGGATGATGGCGTCACCAACCCCAATTCGCGCGAATATGCCGAAGAAGACGTCCGCCGCGTCTTTTCCAGCGGACAGGCCGCTTTTGCCCTTAACTGGGGCTATATGTACAACCTTGCCAATGACCCGGCAGAAAGCCAGGTTGCCGGCAATGTTGGCATTGTTCCCGCACCGGGCGCAAAGGGCATTTCAAAGGCATCGGCCGTCAACGGGTCGATGGGTCTTGGCATTCCCAGCAAAAGCACCCACAAGGAAGAAGCCTGGAAATATATCCAGTTCCTGACCTCGGAAAAGGTGCAGAACAAATATGCCCGCCTCAGCCTGCCGATCTGGAAGGCATCCTATAGCGACCCCGACGTAATCAAGGGCCAGGAACCGTTTGTCAATGCGGCCAAAACCAGCCTTGCCGTCATGGCACCGCGCCCGACAATGGCGGCCTATCAGGAAGCCTCGGCTGTTTTGCAGGAAGCCCTGCAGAATGCGATGCTGGGCACAAGCTCGCCCGCCGATGCCCTTGATGAGGCGGCGAAAACCATTTCGGACATGCAGTAATCCTCCTGCCGTTCTCTGACGTCCATTCGGAGCCGAAACCACCGCTATGATTACCCATCGTAAAACGGTGACGGCGTGGCTACTGCTGACCCCGATGATCGTGATGATCCTTGGGGTCAGCGGATACCCGTTGATCAAAACCATTTATTTCAGCATGACGGGGGCCAAACTGGTCGCCCCGGATTTGACCGATAGCTGGGTCTGGTTTCACAATTATGTGCGGGCTTTGTCTTCGGCCAATTTCCGCGAGGCCATTTGGCACACCACCTATTTTGCCGTTATTTCCGTTGGCGCGGAAGTCGTGATCGGCGTGATGGTGGCCTTGCTTTTAAACGAGGTATTTGTGGGTCGCACCCTGCTGCGCGCCATGCTGATCCTGCCTTTGGCCCTGCCAACCGTGGTCAATGCCATGATGTGGCGGCTGATTTACAACCCCGATTTCGGGGCATTGAATGCCCTGCTGGTGCAATTGGGGATGCTGGATGCCTATCGCTCCTGGCTGGGTGATCCGGCAACGGCACTGGATATGGTGATTATTGCCGATGTCTGGAAAAACTTCCCCCTGGTCGCACTCATTGCCCTTGCCGCCCTGCAAACCGTCCCCCGGGATTTATACGAAGCCGCAACCCTGGACGGTGCGGGCATGTGGAACCGGTTTTGGCGCATTACGCTGCCTGCCATTATGGGGCCACTTAGTGTGGCGCTGGTCCTGCGCACGATCGAGGCCTTCAAGGTGTTTGACATTATCTATGTCATGACACGCGGCGGCCCGGCCAGCAGCACCAAAACCGTCAGCTTTTATGTCTATCAGGAAGCCTTCGCCTATATGCGGGTGGGGTCCGGGGCTTCCTATGCCCTGATCGTGGTGCTGATCAGCGCCTGCCTGATTGCCGGTTACATGTATCTGATCCGCAAGCACGGAGAGGCCTGATCATGCAAACATCCCTGGCAAAAAAAATAGCGATTTATCTGGGCGCGGCCCTGCTGGCACTGGTCATTGCCCTGCCCGTCCTGTGGCTGTTTATCATGAGCATCAGTTCATCCACCCATCTGACAACCCTGCCCCTGGAATGGTGGCCCGATAGCCCAACCTTGGAAAACTATCGCAGCTTGCTGATCTATGCCGAAAACACCCCGTCGCAAAGTTTCCTGTATGCCATCCGCAACAGCATTTTCATTGCCCTTGCCGCGACAGGACTGTCAATTTGTGCGGCCATTCCCGCCGCATACAGCTTTTCGCGCATGCCCGGCCCGCGTCGTAAAAATCTGCTTTATGCCGTGATCGCCATCTTCATGCTGCCACCCGTCGCCCTTGTGTTACCGCTTTATACGGTCATGAGTGCTTTGGGGCTGCTTAACACGCATTTTGCCCTGATCGTGGTTTATTGTTCCATCCTGCTGCCCTTCGCGACCTGGCTGTTAAAAAGCAATTTTGACACGATCCCCGGCGATCTGGACGAAGCACCCATCATTGACGGGGCCAACCGGTTACAGGCGATCTGGTATGTCATCCTGCCCATCGCCCGCCCCGCCTTGGGCGCGGCTGTCATGATGTCGGTTCTGCTGTCCTGGGATGAATTTTTCTATGGACTGTTATTTACCAACGACATCCGTTCCAAAACCATCACGGTCGCCATTGCCGATTTGGCCGCCGGTCGCGTTGCCGATTACGGCCTGATTTCGGCTGCCGGTATTCTGGCTGCCGTGCCACCGGTTATTTTGGCCTTTTTCATGCAAAAAACCCTGGTTTCAGGGTTGGCCAGTGGCAGTGTTAAGGGATGAATGTCATGCGTAAAACACCCCAATCCCATAAGCCCCGCCGGCCCGATCCAACGCGCGAAATCATTTCCATTGGCACCATCAATGTGGACCAGTTGCTGGGCCCGGTGGACCATTGGCCCGACCGGGGTACCGAAACCGTCTATCCCGATTACGAAATGCGGGTGGGTGGCGGCGGCGGCATATTTGGGGCCGCCCTGATGGCCCTTGGTGCCCATCAGCGCATGGTGGTCAATATCGGCGATGATGAAATGGGACAATGGCTGAAATCGCAATTCGGCCCGCTGGCCGATCACTGGCACCACAGCAAGGCTGTGACATCCGTGACCATCGGCCTGACCCATTCCGACAAGGAACGAACCTTTCTCTCTAACGAGGGGCATAGCGCCCTTTTTGATGCCGACATGGCGCGCGCCATGCTGAAACATGCCGAATTAAAAGGTGCCATCGCCCTATTGGTTGGCAATTTCCTGATGCCGCGCCTGGTGCCTGACTGCACCCGTCTGCTTGGCGAATTACGCGATGCCGAGGCCATCGTCGCCCTTGATACCGCCTGGCCCACCGGCGGCTGGACCGATACGGTTCAGGACCACCTGCAAAACTGGCTGCCCCTGGTGGACATCCTGTTGATCAACGAGGTCGAAGCCGCCGGATTGCTGGGCATCACAATTGATGATTTTACCGCCAATGTCGATGCCCATATGCGGGCCATCAGCCCCAAACTGGCCCCCAACGGGATTGTTATTGTCAAACGCGGCAGCCAGGGGGCCTCGGCATGCCAAAACGACCATGTCCTTCATGCAGCACCCACTGAAAAAATCAACGTCATCGATACCGTGGGCGCAGGCGACTGTTTCAATGCGGGCTTCCTGCTGGCCTTTCAGCACGGCGTTGAACTGGCAAACTGCCTGCATGTCGGCATCGAGGTGGCAGGCAAAGCCATTGCCAGCCACCCGCGCCGTTATCCTGCTCTGCATGATTTAAACAGCCGCATTCGGGCGTTGCTCGAACAGCCCCACCACCCTGCATCCGATCAAATCACTTTCGATCAAGTGGAGAACGCCTGAGATGTCATCCATATCATTGTCAAATGTCACCAAGACCTTTGGGGGTGCCGACGTCATCAAAGGCGTTGATCTGTCGATCGAGGATGGGGAACTGGTTGTCTTTGTCGGGCCGTCAGGCTGTGGGAAATCAACCCTGCTGCGCCTGATTTCCGGGCTTGAGGAAATATCTGGCGGGGAAATTCATCTGGGTGAAAAACGGGTGGATCATCTTTCCGCCTCTGCGCGCGATATCGCCATGGTGTTTCAGTCCTATGCGCTTTATCCGCATATGACAGTGGCGGAAAATATTGGCTTCCCTCTTAAAATGGCCGGTAAATCCAAAACCGGGATCGAGGAAAAAACACACGAAATCGGCACCATTCTGCAATTGCTGCCACTGTTTGACCGCACCCCAAAACAGTTATCGGGCGGCCAGCGCCAGCGCGTTGCCATTGGCCGGGCTTTGGCGCGGGATCCACAAATTATTTTGCTCGACGAACCGTTATCGAACCTGGATGCCGCCCTGCGGGTTGACATGCGCATGGAGCTGGCCCGCCTGCATCGCACCCTGAAGGCCACCATGATTTATGTCACCCATGATCAGGTGGAAGCCATGACAATGGCCGACCGGATTGTGGTTTTGCGCGACGGGACCGTCGAACAGGTCGGGTCCCCGCTGGACCTTTATCTAAAACCGGTCAACCAGTTTGTCGCCGGCTTTATTGGCTCCCCCAGAATGAATTTCTGGACAGCCACAACCAACGAAAACGGTGATCTGGTCTTGCCATCGGGCACGGCCCTGCCCTTGCCTTACAAACTGGCAGCACAGCAACCGGTAACGGTAGGCGTGCGTCCCGAACATCTTGTTTTGGCAGCCGATGATGGTACGGCAACGTTGCAGGGTACGGTTTTATCGGTCGAACATTTGGGTTCTGACACATTTGTTCAACTGCATTGCGGGTTTGGTGATCCGGCGCAAAGTGACATCAATGTCCGTTTTGGCGGAATCGTTCCCGTCCGCATGGGCGAACGTGTGAACCTGTCTGTTGCCAGCCGGGATAACTGGCATATTTTTGATGCCAATGGCCTGCGCGTGGAAGATGCGGCTTAACCCCGGCCAACATTAAAAATAACGGCTCAAAACGCCCGACCACGCCGCGTGATCGGGCGTTTCCTGCGTCATGCCTTTAAAACGATTTGTCTGTCAGGTCCCTTGCCAAACCAATGCCCCGGCATAATCAGGCCATTCATCCAGATAAACCGTGTCAGAAGGCAGTTTTAGCGCCGGGTCATTAATGCCGGTGCATTTGAAAATCGCCTCATACACGCACCATTGCTGGTAAAAATCATTCTGGCGCGGATCCTTGGCAAGCTGGGCCATGCGTTGCGCATCGTGGCTATTGGAATTTTCCCGCCGGTCGCCAAACAGCCATTTTTCCAGCCGGGCAATTTTGCGCGCCAGGTCGCGATATTCAATATCAATGCCGACGGCACCCGCCAGGCAAAAGGCCACGGCAAAAATATCCCGGCTATGCGAAATGCTGGCCCCATAAAACCCGCTATTTTCCGTCCGGCGAATGGCAGGCTTGCCTTCGTCATCACGATGATAGGTCAGGCCGCTTTCACCCGTTACCTTTACCGCAAGATCACACAGGGCACCACGCGCCACATCCGATGTCACCTGTCGCCGTTCCAGGCGGTTTTCCGGCAGGTTATCAAGCCGTTTCCAGCCCCAGAAAACCCTGCCTTCAAAGGCGGACACTATTTGCATTGCGCCATCCTATTTCCGCATTTCGCCCTTTATCCTATCAGGGACACATCCCCTACACTGCCTTTTAGGACAAACGGCCCGACAGCAAAAGACCACAAACAACATAAAACAACCAGGAACAGCAGTGCGAAATGCGCGTTTACTGCAGGCCCGCCACAGCTGATCCTTGCGGTCAATTTGATCACATTTATGGATAGTATGCGGCGCACCCTGTTTACTTGATCACTTTCAATGCCCTACAACAGGATATCGAAAGTTGCAAAACGTGGCACTGCCCCCGTACAAAAGCATATTTCGCCACCCTGTTTTACACCATTGAAAGTATAAAGGAGCCTGACTGCATGATGCGTTCATTAAAATTTGCCGTGCTGGGCATGCTGACATTATTTGTTGTGGCTTGTACCGCGCCGATCATGCAGGTCGAAAGCCAGCCTTTTCCCGATGACACACAAAAGCTGACAATGGACCAGCTTCAGGACGCCATCATCAAAGCGGCCAGTTCGCGCGAATGGACGGTTAAAAAACTGTCGACAGGCAAACTGATGGCAACCTATGCCCCGCGTGACCACGTTGCCAAGGTCGAGATCGATTTTTCCCCGCAGGAATTTTCAATTCTGTATGTCGATAGCACCAATCTGAAATATAGTAGCGGCACCATTCATAAAAATTACAATCGCTGGATCAATAATCTCAAGGTTGATATCCAGCGCGAAGTTGCCGCGGCTGTTGCTGCGGCTTCCTGAGGAAAGCAAACAGTCCAAGATGCAGTCTATCCCGGCTTCTATTTCCCGATGGGCGCTTTGGCAGGACCATGCCACGCAACCGACCCTGACGACACATCTGTCTGGCGGAAAAGCAGCCGGGATTGACAATCAAGACCTGGCGCGCGGCATTGCGCCCGCCTGGCGCAGGCGCCTGGACCTTTTTGGCCGCGCCAGCGCCGAGGTTCTGGGCCAGGTGCTTGATGGCTTTCCCTCCGATGACATTCGCAATTGCCGGGTCATTTTTTCATCGCGACATGGCAATATCGAACGCACCCTGAAACTGCTGGGCCAAATCGCACGCGAGGAAATTCCCTCGCCCGCCGATTTCAGTATGTCGGTGCATAACGCACTGGTCGGCATTGCCTCGATCAATTGGGGCATCACACAATCTCACAACGCCATTTCGGCAGGCAATGACAGCTTCATCGCTGCCCTGACCGAGGGTTTGACTCAACTGGCAGATGCCCCGCAAAGCCCGGTTGTCCTTGTTTATATCGACCTGCCCCTGCCCGATGTTTATGCGCATAACGACCCAAAAGGCATGAAGGGCACTGCCTTTGCCCTGCGCCTGGAAGCCCCCCAAACGCCGACCACCCCGTCAGACGACGGCATGCCGCCGGTCACGCTGGAATTTGAGCCAATTTCCGTACCGCCGGAAAAGGCACCGGACCGCAACGCAACCTTTCCCTGCGCCCATGCCTGCCAAATGGCTGATTTTCTGGCCCCCCTTCAAACCAGTGCCGCAAACCGGCAGGGGGCAACATGCCTTCTCACCGGGCACAGCTTTGCCTGGAACATGGTGCATCATGGATAAGATACCCCCGTCCCGTGATCACCGCCCCGGCAATCCTCCCAACAAACGGGGGCAAAACCGGGGTGAGACATTTTTTGGGGGACTGATTGTAAAAATCAGTCAGGCCTGGCGGTTATTCGCCACGGGACTGGCTTTTTGCATTTTTGGCATTGGCGCATTATTGCTGGCCCTAACCCTGTTTCCCCTGATGATGCTGGTTTTGCGCGACCGGACAAAACGCCGGCACGCCGCACAGCTTGTCATATGTCGCAGCTTTCGGCTGTTTTGCTTTATCCTGGATATAACCGGGGTGGCATCGGTTGCATTTGACGGGCGCGAAAAACTCAATCAGGCGCACGGTAAACTGATTATTGCCAACCACCCCACCCTGCTTGATGTGGTGATCATTCTGGCGCAAATGGATCGCTGCCAGTGTGTGGTAAAACACCAGCTGTTTCGCAACCCGTTTATGGCGGGCGTTGTGCGCGCCGCCGGGTTTATTCGCAATGATGACAACCCTGAAAAACTGGTGGCAGATGCCGCCTGCCATTTGCGCAATGGTGATTGTGTCATGATTTTCCCCGAAGGCACGCGCACCGCCAGCGGCGAAATACTGGGGCCGTTGCAACGCGGTGTGGCAAATATTGCAATAAGCGCCCCTGCCGACTTGATTCCCGTGATCGTGCACTGTAATCACGACACCCTGAAAAAAGGCACACCGTGGTACCAAATACCACCCACAAAAATACATTATAATGTTCGTGTCGGATCGACTATACCCGTAACGGGAAAGACAGACCCGTCCGAAGGGCGTGCGCGCCAGGCCCGCGCCCTGACGGCGGTCATAAAAAACTATTTCTGCGACAGGCTAAGCCATGACCACGCTTGAGACCGAACTTAAAGCTTTCATCATTGAAACGCTTAATCTTGAAGATTTGCGCATCGAGGATATCGACAGTAACGAGGCCCTGTTTGTTGAGGGACTGGGCCTTGATTCAATCGATGCCCTGGAGCTGGGTGTCGCCCTGCAAAAAAAATACGATGTGCGCGTTGATGCCAAAAATGATGACGTGAAAACCCATTTTGCTTCGGTGCATAATTTGGCAAAATTCATTGAAATGTCGCGGGGGCAGGCATGACCACACCTGCCATGCAAAGCCGCGAGGATGTTTATCAGCAGTTGCACGATTATCTGGTGGATCTGTTTGAAGTGCCCAGCGAAGACATTTCACCCGACGCCCGCCTGTTCGAGGATCTGGACCTGGACAGCATTGATGCCGTGGACCTGATTGTAAAATTTCAGGAACTGATCGGCAAAAAGGTCCCGGCAACCGAATTTCGTTCGGTGCGCACGGTTGACGATGTAGTGGAAAAAATACATGCCCTGGTCAACGCCTAAGCGCATTCTTGCCATCCTGATTGCCGTGATCGGGGCGGCATATCCCGTGCTGGCCTATTACGGGCTATCACATTTTTCCGCCCGCATTGTGCTGGGCGTCCTGCTGGTTCTGATTGTCGCCCGTGCGGTGCTATTTTTGGTATCCAAAAAAATTGGTGCGGCCCTTGTGACCCTGGCCATTGCCGCCATCATTACCGGCATCAGCTATCAGACACACATGCAGGCCCTGCGGATGTATCCGGTTTTTATCAATCTGGTGCTGGCCGGCGTGTTTGCCCTGTCGCTCAAATACCCGCCCTCGATGATTGAACGCTTTGCCCGCTTGCGCCACCCCGACCTGGATGATTATGGCGTTGCCTATACCCGCAAACTCACCTGCGTGTGGGTGGCCTTTTTGCTGTGTAGTGCTGGCATTTCCACCGCAACGGCCCTGTGGGGCACACTGGAAGAATGGACCCTGTATAACGGGTTTATTTCCTATGTCCTGACAGGCATTTTATTTGTTGGCGAATGGCCGGTTCGCCATTGGCTGCGCCGGCGCCACGAAAACAGGAACCCGAGCGCATGAACGGCTTTCTGCCAGGGCTACTCATGTCAAAATCCCGCGAGACTGTTATTTGTTTCGAGGATAATACCGCCTTCGACCGTGGCATGATTGCCGCCGACATTGCCAAACTAACAACGTATCTGGGCAAAAATAACGCAGCAGCCAATATTGCCATCCATTGCCAGTCAACCCGCCTGTTTTTAGTTGCCCTGGCCGCAACCTGGCTGGTCCGGGGCATACCCGTGCTGCCTGCCAGCGACAAACAGGGCTATCTTGATGAAATAGCCGGTAGCTTTGACCTGTTTTTAAACGATGCCGCGATTGCCGCCATTTTGGCCGAACCCGAAAACCGCCTGATGGCACAGGGCCATATCGCGACACTGGCGCAAAATATACCCGCCCCTGAAACCTGCCGTGCGACATTTTATACATCCGGTTCCACCGGCGCACCCAAGGCCATTGGCAAAACACTCGCGCAGCTTGAGGCCGAAATGGCCCTGCAAACACCACTCTGGCAGGCAGACCTGACGGCAGGATGCCGCATATGGGGCCTGGTATCGCACCAGCATATTTATGGCCTGTTGTTTCGTGTGATCTGGCCGGTCATGACCGGGGTGCCTTTCATGGCGCGTCAGGCCCGGTTCTGGGAGGATATTATTCCCGGCCTTGGCACTGGCGACATCATCATTGCCAGCCCCGCCCATTTGCAGCGCCTGCACCCGGACCTGGCCGAAGCACAACGACCAGCACGGATATTTTGTTCGGGCGGACCGCTGGATCAAAAATCGGCAGGTCAGGCACACGCCGCCCTTGGCATTTGGCCCACCGAAATTCTCGGCAGTACCGAAACCGGGGGCATTGCCTGGCGCCAACAAACCACCACCGATACCCCGTGGCAGCCGCTGCCCGATGTCAAAACCAGCCAAAATGCCGAAGGCTGCCTGATGGTCGCCGCCCCGCATATTAACGGGGACAACTGGTATCATACCGCCGACCGCGTTGCCTTTGATGGCCTTGCCGGGCAAAACCGTTTTCGCCTTTTGGGCCGGGCGGACCGCATAGTGAAAATCGAAGGCAAACGCATTTCGCTGGATCGGGTGGAAACCCATTTGCGCAACCATGACTGGGTTGAAAATGCCGTTGCCCTGCTGCCCGATGATGCCGACAACCGGCTGGGGGCCATTGTTGTGCTAACCCCGCAAGGCCAGCAACATTTGCAGGCACAGGGTGCGTTTCAAACCGGGCGCAGTTTGCGCAGCCATATCAGCCATTACGAGGAAGACGCCGCCCTGCCGCGCCGCTGGCGTTTTGTGGACACCCTGCCAACAGACAGCCAGGGCAAAAAACCATTGCATTTGCTCCGCGCACTATTTGCGCAACCGGCACCCGCCACGCCGCCCGCCTTATTGCCGGGCATTGTGGCCCGATCACGCGAAAATGATAGCGCCCGGCTAACCCTGCGCCTGTCGCCAGATATGCTTTATTTTCAGGGGCATTTCCCCGGTTCGCCCATTTTGCCGGGTGTTGTGCAATTGCACTGGGCCGTTCACTATGCCCAGGATGCTTTCGATATTGTGATCACGGCTTATGAAGTTACCCAGCTAAAATACCGCAAAGTCATCACCCCGGATGATCAAATTCACCTTCAATTGACGCATGACGCCGCGCGCGGCCAGGTCAAATTCACCTATTCCTGCCTGGATGGCGACTATTCCAGCGGCATCCTCAAATTCTCGCAAGCCAGTTAAAGGACAGATGCCTTCATGCAGATTTGCGCGGTTATTCCGACCCATAACCATCACACGGTGCTGGCCGATGTGGTAAGCGCGCTGCGTGCCCACGACCTTGCGGTTTTTGTTGTCGATGATGGATCGGCCACCCTGGCGCGGGATGCCATTTCCCGCCTGCATGCCCCCCAAAACGGGGTCACGGTTTATCGCCTGAACGAAAATTGCGGCAAGGGCATTGCCGTAATGAAGGGCTTTGCTGCCGCCAAACGCCACGGATACAGCCACGCTCTGCAAGTCGATGCCGACGGCCAGCACGATTTGGCCCGCATCCCCGATATGCTGCGCGCGGCCCGCAATAACCCCAATGCCATTATTACCGGCAAACCGGTTTATGATGACAGCATCCCTACCGGGCGCAAACTGGGCCGCTGGATCACACATTTCTGGGTCTGGGTGGAAACCCTGTCGCTTCACATCAAAGACAGCATGTGCGGCTTTCGCGTCTATCCGCTTGATACCACCCTTCTGGTCTGGCAGCGCGAAGGTGTTGGCGCAAAAATGGATTTCGATACCGAAATCATGGTGCGCCAATATTGGCGCGGGGTGGATGTTGTCCATGTCCCCGTCGAGGTGATTTATCCCGAAGGCAATATTTCCAATTTCCGCATGTGGCAGGATAATGTGCGGATCACGCTGATGCACACCCGGCTGGTTTTGGGCATGATCCTGCGCCTGCCCGGCTTTGTTTTGCAGGGCTGCCGCTGGCAGCGTGGGCCCCAAAACACCGATCATCACCGCACGCATCCCCGTTTTTCCACCAAAAGCGATACCTCGCCCGCGCGCCACTGGGCCGATATTGACGAGCGCGGCATGTATTGGGGCATGCGGTTTTTGGGCTGGGTTTATAAAACAGGCGGGCGCTGGTTATGCCTTGCGGTCATGTTTCCCGTCATTGCCTATTTCTTTTTAACCGGGGAAACAGCGCGCAAGGCATCGCGCAAATATTTGCGCAAAATGGCGCGGGTAAACGGCACGCGCCCGCCGCGCTGGAGCGACAGTTTTGCCCATTTCTGGCGGTTTGGCGAGGCCGCCCTGGATAAGGTGGCAGGCTGGACCGGGGAAATGAAACTGGATGATATTGTTTTGCCAGACGGGCATGACAATATTTTTTCCTATATCCCCAAGGATCAGGCGATTGTTTTGCTGGTGTCGCATTTTGGCAATATCGAAATCATCCGTGCCCTTGCCAGCCGTGACCGCGACTTTCGCGTCAATGTTTTACTCCATCAAAAAAATGCCGCCCGCTTTGGCAAGGTGCTGAAAAAGCTGGCCCCGGAATCCCAGGTTAACCTCATCGAAGTCACCGAAATTGGCCCTGATACTGCCATCATGTTAAGCCAGAAGGTAGAACAGGGCGAATGGGTTGTGATCGCCGCTGACCGCGTTGCCATTGGCGCGCGCGATAAAACCGTGATGGTGCCGTTTTTGGGCGATCCCGCCCCATTGCCACAGGGGCCATTTATTTTGGCACATTTGCTGGGCTGCCCGGTTTACATGGCGGCAGCATGGCGCAATGAA